>CAMCYJ010000005.1 GCA_945883815.1 Akkermansia muciniphila
CTGCCGACCTGCCGACCTGCCGACCTGCCGTCCTGCCGACCTGCCGAACTGCCGACCTGCCGACCTGCCGACCTGCCGACCTGCCGACCTGCCGACCTGCCGACCTGCCGACCTGCGTACTTGACTCCAGCCGCAGCTCAGATGTTCCCACCACCTTCAACTCCACGGTCAGGAATTGCTACGCAAGCTTTTTCTCCAAACCACGCCTCCCCTCTAAAGGCCCAGCAATGTTTCCCACTGTAAGTACAGAGAAACTTAAATATTTTGTTAAAATGAAACTCAAATCGTTTGCTCTATCTTTGGTGGTAGCATCTTCTCAGCTACTGCTTGGTGTTTATCAAACTCAACTAAAAGCTGGGGAATGCTATCGTACTGTTGCCAAGTATCCTCTTGATACTTTTTGTAAAGATAATTGTACTGATGGGAGTGGGAGCTGTTTTTCGAGCTATCAAAAAAAGTATCGTGATAATGTCCAAATTACGAGTTGCTTGCCTTACCAACTGAGCGGATTTATCAACTGTGAGCCCGGGAAAGAAGAGGTTGTTGGAACAAAATGGAAATGCAGTACAGAAGTCAATACAAAGGGTCTTGTATTGTGTATCACTGCTGCTGCAGGAACCGGTCTAGCAATTTATGCTGCAGCAATAGCTACCGGAGGAACGGTAGTTCTTTTGGGTATGACCGAAGCACAGTTGTTGGGTCTCGGTGGTGGTGCTTTAACAGGTATTGCTTCTTATTTGGGTTGTGACTATTGTTCAACGCACAATTGTGTTGTAAACAGGTTCGATCCTGGAGAAGATCTAAAAGAGGTGGTGTCTGTCAAGATAAAGGGTCAATGTCCGATACCGAAGGTCTAACCTAGCTTTCAATGAAAAAATGTATTTTATATTTGTGCTTTTTTATTAAGATAAATGGATATTCGGATGCTGGATTTGATTCATTGTCGACTGCGGTTAACTCTCCGTTCCCCGATCTGATTCAAATGGATCTTCAGGTTTTTAGGTCAAATAGACCTGAGCAGGTAAAGCCATTTATCGAAGAAGTGTCAGGTTTGATTTCACAAACAAGCTCTTATCAAATCTGGAGTAATGCGGTTGAAAAAGTGACTCGGGATGTAATATTACGAAACGAAAAAATTTCCCGATGTGTTTTGAATTATCGATTCCAGAAAAGTGGTTTAAATGTAAGGATTGACTCTATTGAAGATTTGAGTGGGAGAAAGGAAGAACCGAGTAGCTTGGACTTCCCGACTCAGATTCATCTTCGCCGCCGAAAATCTGCCCAATCACCTGTAGAAAGATACTCACTTAGTCCCTATGTCAAAGCTGCAAGAATTTCCAACAGGGACTCCGGCATTCCGTTCGACTGGGTCGAAGGTTGGTTGGAGCACCCTCCATCAATAAAAGTTATCGCAGCGTTGTATTTAAAAAGCCCTTCAGAGTTTGATTTTGGCAAAAAGAATGATTATGGAAGATTGCAGTTGTATGAAATGAGGATTAACAGTTCTTCTTCAGTTCGACCACTACTCCAAGTAGTTTATGATTCAGCGACGTCAAAATGGTTGGGAGTTTTTCTACTGAATCCGAATGGTGGTGTGACTAGTGCTGCGGTCGCGTCTGTTGGTTTGGGTGGATTTGCATCTGAAAATATTTTTATTCAATTCGATAAATATCCGATTGGTGATAAGGGTGAGATCGGTGGTAGTGCCGTGGTTGTAAAAAAAATTTCGCTTGATGCTGTTGATCCTGTCCGGTTTGACCCAGTGATCCCATCGGATTGGTTGGTCGTTGATGAACGATCCGGCAAGGCGACTCAAAACGGTGTAGTTGTTGGCGATGTGGGGCCGGTAGATGAGGTTAGGCAACCCGATTCGCTCGTACCCACTAAGCGGTTGTTGATGCGATCGATCATCCTTTTAGGATTTGTGGTGTTACCGATTTTGATTTTCTTTGCTGTTAGAAAATACAGTATTTAATGGTCTCTGCTTGAATCGTCACTAAGTCAAAGTGCTGAAGAGGTCCGCGGGCCACCGATAGGTAAAGCTGAATACTTTTTGAGGGATGCGACCGAATCCAATTTGAAAATAGTCATACCGCTGGGCTCGCATTGTACGGCAGCGGTAAGGAGTAAAGGGGTCAGTTCTTGATATTGTTTACTCCCCACCCAGCTTCCTCCGGCGATACAAGAGATGGTTTAGGTAACCGCGCGTGCCCATCGCCAGACGCTCGGCGATCCATCCCACTGTCATCGTCGTCTCCGCCCGTAAGCGCCTCCGCCGTCTCCGCGCGCTCCTCGTCGCAATGCTCAGCCCTCATCCGCGCGCTCATCTGCGCCAGCATACTCGACCCTCAACTTGCGGGCCATGACTGGAGAGTGGCTTCGGCCGCTTTATGTATCAATATCAAGAACTGACCCCTTTGCGCGTGTCTTGGAATCTCGCCGGTATTAGCCTCTGGGGCCGCCGCGCCTCAAAGGCGTTGGAGGATTGGGCCAGTCACCCATGGATGCGCCGGGATCAGTCCGGCCCACTCGGTGGGTCGATTCAAGTCCCCCACCTCACCAACCCTTGCGGTAGGCGAGGATGAGGAAGGTGATGAACGCGGCGGCGAAGGCTACCAGGGCGAGGATGAGCAGGGCCTTGAGGACCTTGAAACCGAGCTTCAGGAAGAGCAGCACCAACGCCAGCCCCACCGCCGCAGCCACCGCGATGGCGATCCATTGCGCGGTGCTCAAGGCGGGGAGCATGGCTGGCGGGGGGTGGGTCGGTCCGGTCGTCAGTTCGTCGGGCCGTCAGATTGTCAGATCGTCGTCGTTGCAGCGGGCGTTGCGGCCGGGGTGCTGGCCACGCCCGATTTACGCAGTACCTCGGCGCCGTGCCGGAGCATGCGCTCGGTGACTTCCCAGCCCAGGCAGGCGTCGGTGATGCTGAGGCCGTACTTCAGGTCCTTGGGGTCCTTCAGCGACTGGGCCCCCTCGTTGAGGTGGCTCTCGACCATCACGCCGATGAGCGGCTTGCAGCCCTCGGCTCGCTGGGCGATGAGGTTCATCCACACGTCTTCCTGACGGGCATGCTGCTTGCCAGAATTGGCATGGCTGCAATCGACCATGAGGGCTTCGGGCAGTTTGGCGGCCTTCAACTGGGCGGCAGCTTCGGCGATGGAGGCCGCGTCGAAATTGGTGCGGGCTCGTCCGCCCCGCAGGACGACATGGCCGTCGTCATTGCCGGTGGTCCGGACCACCGAGGTGACTCCCTCCTGATCCATGCCCAGAAAATGATGCGAGTGTCGGGCCGACAGCATCGCGTCGATGGCGATTTGCAGGGAACCGTCGGTGCCGTTCTTGAAGCCCACGGGCATGGAGAGACCACTGGCCATTTCGCGGTGGGTTTGGCTCTCGGTGGTTCGTGCGCCGATGGCGGCCCAGCTGATGAGGTCGGCCAAATATTGCGGCACCACGGGATCCAGAAATTCGGTGGCGGCCGGGAGACCCAGGTGGTTCACCGCCAGGAGGAGTCGCCGTCCGATTCGAAGGCCGGTGTCGACATCATACGTGCCGTCCAGTTGGGGGTCGTTGATGAGACCCTTCCACCCGATCGTGGTG
Organism: Akkermansia muciniphila; assembly: GCA_945883815.1. Lineage (GTDB taxonomy): Bacteria > Verrucomicrobiota > Verrucomicrobiia > Limisphaerales > UBA9464 > SXXZ01. Next base: position 3,601 of record CAMCYJ010000005.1, read on the forward strand.
CGGGGCTTCTCGAAATAAACCCGCATCACCAGAAAGAGTTGATCCGACACCTCGGCCGACAGGGCGGCGAGTTTGCGCGCGTATTCCATCGCGGCCTCGGGATCGTGGATGGAGCACGGGCCGATTACCACCAGCAGGCGCGGATCTTCGCCGCGCAAGATGCGCTGCACGGTCAGGCGACCTTGGACCACGGTTTTGTTGGCGCGCTCGTCCATCGGCAGCGCTTCCTTGAGTTCGCGCGGTGCCGGGAGGCGTCGTGTGGCGACGACGCGGAGGTCGTTCGTCTTTTGCATGTCGGGAAAGAGTGTAGGGGTAGAAAACTAAGGTTGGAAGGGCTGCGGTGCGCCGGGCAGCAGCTTGACGCGGGCCTCAGCCCGGAGTCGGTCGCCGTATTCGGGAATCCGAACCTCCATCTCGCGTTGGATCATCATTTCGCGGATTTGGTCGGCTACTTCGGCCATCGGGATGACCCGTGCCGGGACGTCATCCAGCTTCTTGAAGAGGTGGAATCCAAATTGGGTGGACACCACTTGGGTGTGCAGCGTGCCTGGCTTGAGATCCCAAACCGCCTTTTCGAACTCGGGGAACATCTGCCCTTTTTGGAAAACGTACTCTCCACCGCGTTCCCGCGAGGTCGGGTCGTCGCTCACTTGCTTGGCCAGGGTGGCAAAGTTGGTCCCCGCCTTAAGTTGGGCGAGCGCTTCTTCGGCCTTCTTCCGCTTGGCTTCGATGGCGTCGGCCGGGAGTTTTTCTCGGGTTTCCGGGTTGATGGTGGCGAAGAAGATCTGGGCGGCCTTCACCTGGTCGGGCTTTTTCCAGCGGGTGTCATCCGAGTCGTAGTAGCCTTGGATGTCCGAATCCGGAATGCGGATGCGGTTCTTCACTTCCCGGTCGATGATGTTCACCGTCAGCGCTTCCTCGAACTTCTCCTGCCGGAACGTCTCCTCGGTGAGACCCGCCTGGGCCAGGGTCCGGAAGAAGACTTCCGGGGAGGGGGCGCTCTTGATCATGCTTTCGATTCGGCTCTTGGATTCAAAGAGGGCCCGGTTGGTGTCGCCCTGATCGGCCCGACGCAGGACCAGTTGCACGAAGATGAGGGTGTCGAGGGTGCGTCCGCGGAGGACGTTGAGGTCGCGATCCGAAAGCGAACGGCCCGCGGCGGCGGCCTCAGCGACCGCTCGTGACACCTTGGCACCGACCGCACTGGCGGTGATGCGGATGCCGTCGCCTTCAGCCCAGACCGATTCCGCATTGGTTGAGACCGTGGGAACCTTGTCGATGGTGCTGGCCGCAGCGGCAGGGGGCGTGGTGGAAGGGGGGCGAGCGGCCGGTGCCGTGAACGCGTCTAGCGAGTTGGTCAGCACTAGTTTGGGCACGGGACGGCCCGTGGCTGATGGCGGCGTGGAGCCATTTTGCGCCAAGACCATCGGCAGGAGCCACATCCACAGGGAAGCAATCAACAACCTCATGAAGGAATCAGCCTAACCCCGGGGTCCGGGGAAAACCAGCGTGGAACCTGTCGTCCGCACCCTGCGAACGGTGTGGCCCTGTAGCCTGGGGACTTTGGGTTGAATTTCCCGAGGGCGTCCCCTCCTCAGGAGCGCTGCAGAACCCAGTGAGGATGAGTGCCTGGGCTCAGTTCCGGAATCCGAGTCGGTCCAGGCCGGTTTGTACCTCGGGGCAGGACATGAAGAGGCGCCAGAGCAGGCCGGTACGATGGTTTTCCAGCATGACCACGATGGGGCCCTGATCGATGGCGAGGTACCAGGGTTTGCACCACCGGTGATGGAGGCTGAAGCCGTCGTAGAATCCATAGGGGCCGTAAATCCAATGGCCGAGGTCGTCGTGGAAATGGCGGAGCGCCCGCAGGCTTTCCCGGGGGGTGTACGGGAAGGACGACAAGGCGGCCGTTGGGGAGATCACTCCCAGGTCTTCGTCCGGGCGGTGTGCCGCGTAAAACCCCACCGAGTATCCAGCGGTCAGTCCCCAGCAGTACGGGCCATAGCCGCGGTAGCCGTGCGGGTTGTCGATGCAGTGCTGCAGGTTGATCCGCGTGTGCTTCACGTTGTGCCGCCAGTAGTCGGCGTAGCGGTCACGGAGTCCGCGCGGGTCGAGTCCTAAGAAAGAATAGTGTGACCAGAAGAGGGGGCCGCCCGACCGGGAATCTCCCTGATGGTTGAGTTCCAAATGCGGCCCCGGGGTTTTTGGATCGGTGTTGTTCCGGATGCGCCCAGCGCGCGCCCAGCCCTCGTGGTAGGCCGCCGCGGGGATGGGGTGTGTCGGGGACGAGGCCGCCAGCACGTAGGTGATCAGGCATTCGTTGTAGCCCTCGATTCGAAAATTCATGGCCCAGCCCTTGTCGGGCGACCAATGCCAGTAGAGCGCGTTCTGTCCGCCGCGTTGGTACCAGTCCCATTCCACGCCTTGCCACAGGCGGTCGATGCGTTCGGCCAGGGCTTGTTCCGCCGGGGAACCGTCGCGGAAGTATTGCCGCACGCAGAGAAGGCCTTGGACCAGGAACGACGTCTCGACAAGGTCCCCGCCATTGTCATCGCGGCTGAAGGGTTTGACCCGGCCGGTGGGGCCTTCCATCCAGTGGGGCCAGGCTCCATGGAAGCGGTCGGACTTCTCCAAGAACCCCACGATGCGCGTCAGGCGCTCGGCCCCCTCGGTCCGCTTTATGAACCCGCGCTCGATGCCCACCAGCAGGGCCATGACTCCGAAGCCCGTGCCTCCGGAAGTGACGATGTGCGCGTCGTGGTCGGGGTAGTCGCCGTCGACGTGGAAGCGTTCGCGCGCGGCCCCGGAGTGGGGTTCGGCACCGTCCCAGAAGTAGCGGAAGGTGCGGTGTTGGACTTCGCGGATGAGGGCGCTATCGCTCAGGCGTTGCGGGCTCGTGCCCGGTTCGCGGACCCGCGGGTTTCCCCGGAGTTCCACGCGGGACGGGCTGAGTGTCGATTCTAGGGCTGCGCCCACGGCGGGTCGGGTCGCGAGGGTCACGAGGAGGAGGACCCAGAGAGTGGTCGATCGGAGCAAGATCGATCGGAGCAGGACGCCTCGGAACATGGCGGTTAGGAGCTATGGAGCGACGGGGCGGGTTCGGTGGGTTTTTCTGGACCGATGGGCTGACGGGAAAGGGTGGCCAAGAGTCCCAGTGGTCCCTGGGGACTCCCGCCGAGGTCCTCCCATCAATGCCTCGGGTTCGAGGCCGGTTTCGACCAGCTGTCCTGGGCTTTCTTGAGCTGCTTGGCGCTGAGACCAAAGGCCTTCAGCACCCCGGTGGCCATCATGCGATTGCCCTCGGGATTCATGTGGACCCCGTCGCTCGTGAGCAGGTTGCCCTTGTGATCGGGACCGGCCTTGGCGATGGCGGATTGCATGTCGGCGTTCAGATCGGCCAATCGGCACTTCTTCTTCTTGGCCAAGTCGCGCAGGAAGGCGTTGTAAGTGGCGAGCTTCTGGTTGTTGGAGTTGGGGGCATCTTCGCCGATCATGGTGGACGTCAGGATCATCACCTTCACGCCGGCGGCCTGACACTTCTCCACAATTTCAGTGATGTTCTTTTTGTAGGGCTCCAGCGGGATGCCGTTGGCCCCGTGCCACACATCGTTGACGCCGCAGCTCAAGGTCATCCAGTCGGGTTTCTTGCTCAGGACATCACGATCCAGGCGCTCGAGCATCTGGTTGGACTTGTGACCGCTGATGCCCGCCGGGATGGAACTTACCTGGATGCCGTTGGCCTCGAGGCCTCGGATGACCAAGGTCACATAGCCCTGGGGCTCGGCACCGGCCTGGGTGATGGAGTCTCCCATGAAGCCGATCTTCTGGCCGTTCTTGAGGGGGATGCTCGCCGCCTCGACGGGTGCGGTGATCACGGTCATCGAAAGCAGGAGGGTCGACATCAGGGTGGCGACCGTTCCTGGGACGCTGTGGCGGGATGGAATGCTCATGTAAACCGGCAAGGTGCCCGGAGCCTCGTCGGCGGTCACGAGGGTTTTCCTCCGGGTGGTTTTCCCCGGGGTTTCCCTCGGGCTCAGAACATCCGTTCGGTGTTCGGAGTGGCGGAAGGCCAGGGCCAGTCCCGATCTTCGCTGATGCTGTTGTTTTTCCGGTTCCGGGTGCGGTAAATCCCGCCGTCGTCCTTCCCATCCGGGCCCACGCTCCAGAGTTCGAAGCGGCCGTCCTCCGTGCGCCGGTAGCTGAAGGGTTGGCCGCTCATCCAATCGTCCGGCAGGGCTTTCAACGTCGCCGGCCCCAGGTCAGACAGCGATTCGGGATAGCGCCCGTGGGCGCGGTGGTGTCGCTCGAGGGCGCAGGCGACGGCTCCCAGGCGCGCCAGGGTGATGGCGCGCTGGGCACGCTGCGACGCCTTGCCCAGCGACGGTAAGAGTCGGCGGACCAGGAAGTTGCGCGGGGTCGTGTGGGCGCTGGCCTCGATCAGGAATCGATCGGCGACCTCGTCCAAGGCCTGGGCCTCCTTCAGCGCCTCCGTGCGAGCGGCGGGCTTCATGGCGGTCCGAGCCGAGTCGAGCAGGTTCTGGTAGCCCTGCATCAGTTGGGCCTGGTTTTGTCGGAACCAGCCGTCGGGCATCAGGATGGAGATCGCGGTCAGGAGCTCTTCAACTTCGCTGGGCGAGTTGTTTCCGCCCAGGGCTTCCAATTGATGCAACCGGCCGAGGCGATCGGCGAGGATGCGCTCGAGTTCGTAGCCCGCGATGTTCCGCTCGCATTCGATGGCCCGGATGCTGCCCGGGGCGTAGTCGCGTCGGGTCAGAACGTCTTGAAACCGGGCCAACTGCTCGTCCGACCACCGATGGTCGATCAGGCCTTCCCACATCGCGTGCAGGGCGATGGCATCGCACGCGTAGCGCACCAATTGGCTGATGAGGTAAGGGTCCTCGCGCAGGCTGTCCCCCAATCGGAAGGCCAGCACCACATCCGCAGCGGCCTCGGCGGTTTGCCCTTGGGTCAACTGCGCGGCGGAGCGCAGAGCGACGGATCGGGTCGCCGATTTCATGGCGCTCAGCGGCATTAGCAGGGTGCTGAAGCCGTCTTCATAATGGTAGGGATATCGGTTGTGCGGGCGATCGGAGGCCGCCTGGAACTCGGCGAGGATGGGGTCGAGTTTCGTGAGGGCCTGGAGCACATCGGTCGCGGGGTTTCCCGGGGTTTCCGGGATCGGATAGGCGACCCACTGGACATAGGAACCGCGAGCGGGGCGATGGAAGGCGTTGGAGGTCGAGGTGCGGAAGGCGGTGGCCCAGGCCGCCAAATCGGTCCGGCCTTCCGGCGTTTTCTCCGGTGGCACTCCCAGTCGGTTTTTGGACGTCGGCAGGTTCGGGAGAGACAACTCCCGTTGGAGCGTACCCCAGTTGGTGTCGGCCCATCGGTTGGTGCTGTTTCGGCCCGAGGCGTCGGTCGTCCGGGTGTAGTGGAAATGGCTCCAGAACGGCGTGGCGAAGAAGTTCTCCTCGTCGCGGACCGGGGCCGGGATGATGCAGGCCAACTCCAGGCATTCGCCCCGGGCTTTCAGGGTCGCCCGGGTTTGTCGCCATACCAAGGCCCCGCGTGCGTTCTCGATCGCATGGAAGAGGAGTAGGGGAGTCGCTCCGAAGACGAGTGCGGCATAGATGACTGCCGGGATAGAGCCTTTCCAGAACGGCAACTGGGCCTGCAGTGTCGGTTGGAAGATCTCTGGCGAGGCCGCTAGGCGTTGGGCCCGATGGTTCCAACAGCGCCTCGACAGGAGGCTCCACGAAAGTCCGGCCAACGCCCCGAATTCGGCTGCGGCTCCGGTCATCCAGCCTTGCATGGAGGCCAACAACTCCGAGGCCTCCGCCGAGGCGACGCCGCTGAGCGCCAGCCAGAATCCACCCCACGAAACCAACGCTGCCAGGCCGCCCCCGGCCGCAGTGACCGTCAGCACGCGAATCCACGAATACCGGGCCGCCCGACGCGGCACCCAGGGCCGGACGAACCCCCAACACAAAGGGCGTTCGTTCCAGCGGAGCAGAAATTCAGGCAGGGAGAGCATAGGAATGGGGTTAAAAATGATTCGATCACTGTATCGTTGAGCTTCGGAAACCTCGCTTTGTCAGATTGGACATTCGATGGGGAACCTTTGGAACGGAGGCCGATGCTCGTGGCCCAGGATCGGAACTGCGGGGCTGCGGAGTTGGGAACGCGGGCGCGGCGTTCGGGATCGATCGGCGGGTTCGAGGAGACGCCGCGGCGGTGTCTGCGTCGACGCGGGCTCGTCGAGCGATTCCCTCACGTGGGCCAGCTCCCACAGGGCCAACCGCTCGGCCCGGACCACGGCCGCTTGCTCCGGTGCCAAGCGAGGCGTTGAACGGGCCAACGGGTCGATCTCGCTGCGGCTCAACGTCAGCATCGCCAAGGCACCGGCCCACAATAGTCCCAAGGTCCTCCAGACTGGCGCGCTGTCGCCGTCACCGGCCGAGGCGCGATGGGGATGCGGCTCCGGGCGGGCCTGATGGGTCCGGATGGCCCGGGCAAGGTCGTCGATGACTTCCGGGGGCGCCGACCGCAAAGCGTGCCGGCTCAGTCGTTGTTCAAACTCATCGTTCATGGAGGTGGAGGGATCGGGGACGGTGGATCAGTGAAGCTGGTTGTAGAGCGAGCGCAGGAGTGACCGGAGTTTCTCAAGGCCATAGCGGTAGCGGCTGGCCGCCGTGTTGGGCGAGATCTCCAGGGTCCGTCCGATGGACTCGAAGGTCATGCCTTCCCACAGTTTCAGGTGCACCACGGCGCGTTGATCGGCGGGCAGTTCGCCGAGGGCGGCGCTCAACGCCTCGGCGTGGGCAGCGTCATCGGGGTTGGCGGGCAGGTTGAAGAGATCGGCGCGGGCCTGACCGGCCGCCTCGTGCGCCCGGAGTCGGGAGGCGCGGCTGCGCAGGTGGTCCAGAGCCAGATTGTGGGCCGACCGGAACAGGAACGCCCGTGGCTCACGAACCCCGTCCAGCCGTTCGGGGTGCCGGGCCAGCGAGACGAACAGTTCCTGGAGCAGGTCCCGGGTGTCGGCCTCGTTGCGCGTAAGGTTCAGCAGGAAGGGGAACAGCGCCGGCGTATGCTCGCGGCAGAGGTCTTCCAGTGCTGAAGGATCGCGGTTCACGGTGGGGGCAATTCCAACACCACGACGGATCTCAGTGAATCTTTTGTCTACCGGCGGCGCGGGAGTCGGGCGCTTCCCAATAATTTTGCTCGGTCTCCGGTTTTCTGGACCGACACGGCCGATGGGACTCGATCACGAGGGAGCGGGGTCGGGATGGGGATTCCAGGGACAGGCTCCACCGGGGGGCGGATAGGGCTTTTGGTGTTGCCAAATCCGGGGAAAAACAAAAAAAGCTAATCTTTGTGAGATAGGTTGACGATGGTCAGAGGGAGCCCCATGGACGGTGGCTTCATGAAGTGATACCCAAGCTTGGGTCACCTATGATTAGGACGAAGAAGTCATATGAATAAATCGGATTGAACCTGGAAACGAATCAAAAGATAAATTGTCTGTACAAAATAATGTGAATAAATAATTTTTTAATTGAAACGATTGAAAACAACTCCCCCTCGTTCCAAAGCAGGTGGTTCAATCCCCTGCGGACTCAGTCAGAGTGATGGATTCCTCTACAGTGATTCTCACTCGCTGACGCACCAGATCCGTTCATGCTCTCAGCCGTCGCGGGCCTTCACTCTGGTGGAATTGCTGGTAGTGATCGCCATCATCGCGATTCTGGCGGGGTTGCTCCTGCCGGGTCTGGCAACGGCCCGGTCGAAGGCCGTTTCGGTGCAGTGTCTCAATCACCTGCGGCAGTGGGGGTTGGGAATGCAGCTTTACGCCACCGATGAGCGCGATGCCATCCCGCGCGATGGGACCGATGGCGGTGGCCAATACGGCGTCGACACCGGCGCGGTGGAGGGACCCGGCAGTCCGCGAGATCCCTTGGCTTGGTTCAACGCCCTGCCGCCCTTCCTCGGACAGCAGTCGTTGGCCAGGTTCTCCACCAACGCCAGTGCGACTGATCCGCGGCAGATGTGGCCGTTTCCCGGCAAGCAGGGCGGATTTTTCCACTGCGCCGGGGCCCGGGCGGCCAGTGGCGACAACTTCATGAAAGGGGGGGCCTTCGGACTCTTCAGTTATGGCATGAACATCGATCTGAAGCTTCAGTCCTCCATTCGCAATGGAGTCCAGGGCAACAGTTACGAGTATCCGATGATGCCCCCGCTCAGCGCGGTGCCCAACCCGGCGGCGACCGTGTCGCTATTGGATCAGGCTTTCAGTCCGACGCTGGAGACTTGCACTCCGGATCCGACACGGAACGGGGTGTTTCCGGCGGCCCGCAGCGAGCGATTGGCGCTGCGGCATGGGTTGGGGAATCGTGGCGGGGCCAATCTGACCTTCCTCGACGGGCATGCCCAATTCTTCCGCCGCGATTATCTGATGAATTCCACTTCAGGGCGTGAGGAGAAGTTCCTGAGCGATGTGATCTGGAATCCCAACCGAGATCGGTACTGATCCCAGTGGGATTTCAGTGGAACGCAGTTTCTTCCGAAAGGAAGTGGTGGACTTCTGGCAGAAATAGCGCCCGAAGTCCGGGTTTTCCGAGCCATTCGGCTTTCAAAAAAGGCCTTCGACCCACCAAGGAAGGGTAATAACTGTCAAAAATATATTAACATCCAAGATCTGGATCCCGATTGGTGCGTTGACTGCCTGAACGTGTTGGTTTCTATCAATAGACGGCTTGGATTTTATAATTTTTATCGTAAATGAAACCCAATTTGCCTGCTATAGGGCGACTTTTCCATCCGAGCGGAGCTTTTGACCAGACACGGGCTATCGTATTCCTTTGCGCGCTCATCTTTGGCAGTGTGTGTGGAACGGTTCACGCGATCGATGATATCCCGGAAGGCGGATTCCGGTGGATTCAGGGTTATGACGGCAATGAGCCCACGGTCGGTTTTCGGGTTGATGGACGGCTTCGCATTGAAGCCCCGGACGAGCCCCAGTCGGTGGGCATCAATCTCAGTTCAGGGCGAATTGACGTGGGCACCACCGGAGAGATTCTTGTGCAATACGGCCCGGGTGGTTCCCGGTTCATCAACGGCGATCTGGTGAACGAGGGGTTGGTTACCCTCAAGTCGGTGCTCCTCTTCAGCCGGGATGGGGCCGAGTGGGTCAATCGGGGTGTCATCGAGGCCGCCACCTACATGGGGCTGGGAATCACCGGCAAGGGGGCTCGTTTCCGACAAGTCTCCGGGGAGATCCGTGTGGCCGGACCTTCAAGCCGTTTTGAATTCTACAATCAAAGCCGTTTCATCTACGAGGGGGGCCGAGTGTTGGCCCGGCCCTTGTTGGTTGCAGCCTCGGCGGAGGTTGCGTCCGAGACGACGCAAGAACTAGCCCTCCGGTTTGCGGCCCAGGGATCGACTCTTGAAGGTCGTTTTCCGAGCGATTTGTCCGTTGCCGTGGCCTCGGACGAAGCCTTTGGTCCCGGCAGCCTGCTTCTGAACTCGGTCACACCCATCGAGGGGGTGATTGAGTTGGTGGCCGCTTCCGGAAGCCCTGGAGCTTTGCTGCAATTGCCCGATTCAGGAATGACGCTGGCGCCGCGGGGCGTGTTGCGGGTGAAGCCCGGGGCCGGCTTGTCCGAGATCCGTGGAGGATTGGCCGTAGAGGGGTTGCTGGACATCCAAGGGTCCGCCCGATGGTCTACCTCTGGGAAAGCACTCACCCATCGGGGCAAGATCCGCCTGCCGTTCGGTGGACGGCTCCTGGTCACCGCGCCCTTGGTCCAGACCGGTGGTACCCTCCAGGTCGAAGGCGGAGAATTGGTATTCTCTCAGGGGTTGAGCATCGAGGGCGGGACTGTGATCGCGGCGGGCATTTTGTCGGGACACCTCACCAATGGGGCTCTTGCGGTGGTCGATCAGGAGCAACCAGGGCGAGTTCGCGGAGAATGGACTCAGACCTCCGCGGGCACTCTTCAAGTGAAGGTTCGCGAAACGTCTGTCGCGTCCGGGGCGGCCTTGCAGGTGACGGGTCCATTGAACTTGCGGGGTACCTTGGAGGTCGTCCTGGCTGATGGAGTCCAGCTTTCCCGAGGTGCGGTGTTGAAGCTGGTACAGGCCGACAGCCTGAACGGTTGGTTCGAACGGCTCGTACTGCCCCCGCTGGGTGCCGGGTTGCACTGGCAAGTGGTGCCTTCCGAGGATGAAGTTTGCTTGAGAGTCCGAGACACGCCTCCGCCAGTGCTCATTGAGTGGGTGCAGCGCGCCTCGGGCGACCGTGTGCGAGTCAGCGGTCCCTGGAGTCTGGAGACCCAGGCGGCGTTTCGGGTCTCCCACGACCTGAAGAGCTGGACGACCGTCGAGCGCAGGAGTCCCTTTGCGGGCCTGACCTGGTTCCCGGTGCCCAAGCCGGATGAACCCGGTGCCGCAGCTCTGACGGTGTATCAGGCGATCCTCAGCCCGTAGAGTTCTCCGGACGGTCCCTGATCCGCTCCCCCGCTCTCGACGGCCCAACGGGCACTTTGAAACAATTTTCCCCCCGGCCAATCCATCGCCGGGCGATCCCGTAGCCCTGGATCCCGTCACCGTGAGGGTAGGGAAGATCCGTGACGGTCGTGATTTGACCCCGGGGACTGCTTGGCAGCACTTTGTGCGGCACATGACGGCATTGGAATCAGAGATCTTGGAGGCGTTGATTCGCCTGGAGAATGCGGCCACCGGGGCAACGACGGGCCAACGGGAAAGTGTTCTGCCCCTCGTGCAACGCGTGAGTGAACTCACCCACGCGCTGCCTCCGGGAACCTCGCCGGACTTGTTGCATTACCTCCACAAGCGCAGCTACGAGAAGGCCCGCTTCTGGCTTCAGGGGCGCGATGCAGAGAATGCCCAAGGCAATTGTGGTCACGTTTGAGGTCGAGGCGCTGTTGTGAATCCTGCCGACACCATCGCAGCGGTGGCGACACCTCCAGGCACCGGAGGTCTGGCCGTCTTGCGCCTCTCGGGAAGGGAGGCCCTCAACGTGGCCGATCGATGCCTGCGGTCGGCCGGCGGACGATTGCCTTCCTCGTTCATGCCGCGGATGGCCGTACTCGGTGAAGTTCACCGTCATGGACTTCGCGTGGATGAGGTTGTGATCACGGTCTTCCGGGGCGCCAAGTCTTTCACAGGCGAGGACACGGTGGAGGTCGCCTGCCATGGCGGCATCCTTCTGACCCGTCGGGTCTTGGAGACTTTGCTGGCCGCGGGAGCCCGACCGGCGGAACCCGGCGAGTTCACCGCCCGTGCATTCCTCAATGGTCGCATGGACCTCGCTCAGGCCGAGGCCGTTGCCGACCTGATCCACGCCCAGACCGACCGCGCCTTGGGCACCGCGCATGCTCAGTTGGCCGGAGCGTTGTCGCGCCGCATCGAAGGCCTGCGCGATTCCCTGATGGGCGTTCTCGCGCACATCGAGGCCCACATCGATTTTCCGGATGAGGACATTTCCCCGGACACCACCGCCGTGCTGACGACGAAGCTCGTGTCGTCACTGGATGGAATCGACGCGTTGTTGCGCACCGCGCGCGAGGGCCGTTTCTTGCGCCAAGGGGTTCGCACTGCCTTGGTGGGGCGACCCAATGCGGGCAAGTCTTCGTTGCTCAATCGCCTGTTGGGACATGAGCGAGCGATCGTCTCTCCGGTGGCAGGCACAACCCGGGACACCTTGGAGGAAGTGGCCCAGGTTCGGGGCATTCCGCTGGTCCTGGTAGATACGGCCGGCCTTCGCGAATCCGAGGATGCGGTGGAACGGGAAGGAATCCGGCGGAGCCGCGAGGCGGCTGCGGAGGCGGAGTTGATCTTGCACATCGTGGATGCCGCGGTGCCGTGGTCCATCGAGGAAGATGCGCTGGTGGAGGCGTGGGCCGGCAAAGTACGGATTTGCGTTTCCAACAAGTGCGATTTGCCTGGGGCACAGGTTCATCCGGGCTCGGTGCCGGTGAGTTGCCGAACCGGAGTCGGCTTGGACGACTTGGAGCGGGCCATCGAAGAACGACTGATCTCGCGGAGCATCGGTGGCAGCGGAGACGATGGAGTGGCCATTGGAGTCCGCCATCAGCGTGCGCTGGAGCAGGCTCGGGAGGCCGTTCTCCAGACCTGTTCCGGGCTCGAGAACCAACAGACCTTGGAGTTGGTGGCCTTCGAGCTGCGGGTGGCGCTGAGTGCTTTGGGTGAGGTGGTGGGCAAGACCTCCGTCGACGATTTGTTGGACTCCATCTTCAGTCAGTTCTGCCTCGGCAAGTGAGTGGCCACCGCCGGGTTTCGACGGCATGAGATGGGTGCGCTGGGCAAGTTTTGTCGGCCTCCTGACAAGCCGGGGTGAGCCCTGGAAATCGAATTGAAGGAGTTTCTGTGCAGCGAATCCTGTCGGCAGATTTCCCAGTGATAATGGCCGCAGGATCCAAGAAAAAACCAGTCCGGGCACGAAACACCAAACCATTATGCACTCCGACCTCAATCATCCCCTCGTTGTCGATTTTCCCGAGTACAAGGGAACCATCCATGCGCTGAAGTTGAGCAATGCCCACTTCAAGCACCTCCTCGAGCAATACCAAACAGTGGACGAAGAAATTGTTCGGATTGAAACCGAGTTGGAGCCAGCTACGGACGCACGGACGGAGCAGTTGAAGCGTCGACGCCTCCAGCTGAAAGACGAGTTGATGGCGTTAGTCTTATCCGTCCGGGAGGTCCATCGGGCGGTTATGGGCTGAGTGGGACGGCATGGGTGCCGGGACAAATCATTCTTCAACCCGCCGCATAGAAAAATGCCCCTGATAATCAGCGGATCGTGATTTGGTCTCAAATTGAGAGGGTTTGCTCGATCAGGCTATCCACATCTCGAGAGCAGTGGCGTGTAGCAAGCGGGGCATCTTGTCGGGATGAGGCTGACCGAGGATTCATGACACCCTCGCTGCTGCATCCCAAGGCGAAGCATGTCCGCAAATTCGCAAAAGTGACTTGGGAACGGCGAACACATTCCATCCGGATGGCGGTGAATTAGGCTTCGTCAGCGATTTTGCTCAAACCTCAGACCTTGAACCCGAGGCCCTGTAAGGCGACGATTGACCAACAGGACCCCTCCAGATGGATTCACGGCTTCAAGCCAACACATCGCCCACAGTGCCCGGGACTCCGGATCCCTTGGCCACGATCGACTCGGTGATCGTGGCCATGCGGTCCTTGCCCGGAGCCCTGCTCCCCATGCTGCACGGCATCCAAGATGTGCTCGGTCATGTCCCCGGCGCTGCGGTGCCCCGGTTGGCCGAAGCACTGAACCTGTCGCAGGCGGAGGTTCATGGCGTGCTCAGCTTTTATCACGATTTCCGCACGGTGCCTCCTGGCCGCCACATCTTGCGGTTGTGCCGTGCCGAGGCCTGCCAAGCCATGGGTTGTGACGCGCTGGAAACCCACCTGCAAAAACGGCACGGCCTGACTTTCCATGAAACGGCCACCGACGGCTCCGTCACCTTGGAGCCAGTCTATTGTATGGGAAATTGTGCCTGTGCTCCTTCCGTGATGGTCGATGGTGAAGTCCGGGGCCGCGTGACCGCAGGGAAGCTTGACCAGTGGGTTCAGCAATGGCGCGCCAATGCAGGAGGAAACCCATGAGCGTCACCGTCTACGTCCCCAACGATTCGGCCGCGATCGGCATCGGCGCCAACGCCACGGCGCAGGCCATCTCCAAAATGGCCGCGGAGCGGGGGATTCCCATTCGCGTGATCCGCAATGGTTCGCGCGGTCTCTTCTGGCTTGAACCGTTCGTTGAAGTCGTCACCAGCGAGGGACGCATCGGATATGGGCCGGTGGAAGCGCAGGATGTCCCGTCTTTGTTCGACGCCCGATTTCTCGATGGAGGACCCCATCGTTTGCGAATAGGGCGCCCGGAATCCATCCCCTATCTGGCCCAGCAAGAACGCCTCACCTTCAGCCGCGTCGGCATCACCGATCCCCTCAGCATCCCCGACTACGAGGCCCATGGCGGGGGACGAGGGTTGCGGGTTGCGTTGCAGGCCCCGCCGGCGGACTTGGTCGAGGAGATCACGAAATCCGGCCTGCGTGGGCGAGGCGGGGCGGCCTTCCCGGCAGGCATCAAGTGGAAGACCGTCATGAATGCCCGGGCCGAGCAGAAGTACATCGTCTGCAACGCCGACGAGGGCGATTCGGGCACCTTCTCCGACCGGATGATCCTTGAGGGAGACCCCTTCGTCCTCATCGAAGGCATGGTCATTGCCGGACTCGCCGTGGGTGCCACCGAAGGCTACATCTACTTGCGGTCCGAGTATCCGCACGCCTGGGTGATTTTGCTCGCCGCCATCCAGAAGGCCCAAGACGCGGGGTATCTGGGGTCGAACATTCTGGGAAGTGGCCGGCGCTTCGAGTTGCACGTCCGCCGCGGGGCGGGGGCCTACATTTGCGGCGAGGAAACCGCCATGCTGGAGAGCCTCGAGGGCAAGCGTGGCATGGTGCGCCCGAAGCCTCCGATCCCTGCACTGTTCGGCCTGTGGGGGCGGCCCACGCTCATCCACAACGTCATGACCTTGGCTGCCGTGCCAGTGATTGTGGACAAAGGAGGTGCCTTTTACGCCGGTTTCGGTGCGGGTCGATCCCGGGGCACGCTCCCTTTCCAACTGGCGGGCAACATCAAACGGGGCGGATTGGTCGAGAAGTCCTTCGGCGTCACTTTGCGCGAGATGCTCTATGATTTCGGCGGAGGTTCCGCCTCCGGGCGGCCCATCCGTGCGGTCCAGGTGGGTGGTCCTCTGGGAGCTTATCTGCCCGAGTCGAAGTTCGATACCTCGCTGGATTACGAGGCCTTTTCCGCCTCAGGTGGCATGGTCGGGCACGGCGGCATCGTCGTCTTTGACGACACGGTCGACATGGCCAGGATGGCCCGCTATGCCATGGAGTTTTGCGCCATCGAATCTTGCGGGAAATGCACTCCATGCCGCATCGGAAGCACTCGCGGCGTGGAAGTGATCGACCGAGTGATCCAAGGCCGGCAGCGGACTGAAAATCTCACGTTGCTGCGGGATCTCTGCGACACGCTGTCCAGCGCTTCCCTGTGTGCCATGGGCGGTCTCACCCCGTCGCCGGTGCTCAGCGCGCTGACCCATTTCCCGGAGGATTTCCAACGCCCGCCAGCCCTAGCCCCGGGCGGACGCGCTTCCAGAACTATTCGCCGTCATTGACCAGAAAAACCTGCTCCCATGTATTCGACCAAAGAACCGGACGCAGGCACACCCGCCCGGGTGTCGAGCCAACTCGTCACGCTGCAAATCGATGGCATGTCCGTGACGGTGCCCGCCGGGACTTCGGTGATGCGCGCCGCCTTTGACGCAGGAGTGCGCGTCCCGAAACTGTGCGCCACCGATCACTTGGAGGCGTTCGGTTCCTGTCGGCTTTGCCTGGTAGAGATCGAAGGCCGTCGCGGATTCCCGGCTTCTTGCACCACACCGGTGGAAGCCGGCATGAGGGTCACCACGCAGAGCGACAAACTAGCCAAGTTGCGGCGCAACACGATGGAGTTGTACATCAGCGACCATCCGCTGGATTGCCTGACCTGTCCGGCCAACGGGAATTGCGAGCTTCAGGACATGGCCGGCGTCGTGGGTCTGCGGGAGGTGCGCTACGGCACCGAAGGCGAGAACCACCTCGTCGGCACCAAGGATACGTCAAACCCCTATTTCAGTTTCGATCCGACCAAGTGCATCGTCTGCTCTCGTTGCGTGCGTGCGTGTGAAGAGGTCCAAGGCACCTTCGCACTTACAGTCGATGGGCGGGGCTTCCAGTCCAAGATCGCCCCGGGTCCCACCGATTTCCTCGAGTCGGAATGCGTGTCGTGCGGCGCCTGTGTCCAAGCGTGTCCCACTGCGACCTTGATGGAAAAATCCATCACGGACCTGGGGCAACCCGATCACTCGGTGGTGACGACGTGCGCCTACTGTGGCGTCGGTTGCTCATTCCGCGCGGAAATGAAGGGCAATCAGGTGGTGCGCATGGTTCCCAACAAAAACGGGCAGGCCAACCACGGGCATTCCTGCGTCAAAGGCCGCTTTGCCTGGGGTTACGCCACCCACCCGGATCGCCTCAAGCACCCCATGATCCGCGCCAAGATCACCGACCCCTGGCGCGTGGTGTCGTGGGAGGAGGCTCTTGCCCACGCGGCGAGCGAATTCCGGCGCATTCAGGAAAAACATGGCCGAGGCTCGATCGGTGGGATCACCTCGTCGCGCTGCTCGAATGAGGAGACGTATCTGGTCCAGAAACTCGTCCGCGCGGCCTTCGGCAACAACAACGTCGATACCTGCGCCCGCGTCTGCCATTCGCCCACGGGCTACGGCCTGAAGGCCACCCTCGGTGAATCGGCCGGCACTCAGAACTTCGATTCCGTCGATGCCGCCGATGTGGTGATGGTCATGGGAGCCAATCCGACGGATGCCCACCCTGTGTTTGCTTCGCGCATGAAACGGCGTTTGCGTGAAGGGGCTCGCTTGATCGTCATCGATCCGCGCCGGATCGACCTCGTTCGCCAACCGCATATCGAAGCCGAGTTCCATCTGGCCCTCCGTCCCGGAACCAACGCCGCCATCCTCAACGCCATGGCGCATGTCATTGTGGAGGAAGGCCTGGCCCGGGAGGAATACATCCGGCAACGGTGCGACCTGCCCGAGTTCGAAAAGTGGAAGCGATTCATTCTGGAGCCCAAGAATTCTCCAGAAGCCCTTCAAGAGGCCACGGGCGTGCCCGCCGATCAGGTGCGCGGTGCCGCGCGTCTCTATGCCACCGGAGGCAATGCCGCCATTTACTATGGTTTGGGTGTGACCGAGCACAGCCAGGGTTCCACCACCGTGATGGCCATCGCCAACCTGGCCATGCTCACGGGCAATGTCGGCCGTCCCGGTGTGGGTGTGAATCCGTTGCGCGGCCAGAACAACGTGCAGGGGAGTTGTGACATGGGTTCATTTCCCCACGAGTTGCCGGGCTATCGTCATGTGTCCGATCCCGCGGTCCGCGAATTGTTCAGCACCACCTGGGGTGTGCCCATCGACTCCGAACCCGGGTTGCGCATTCCCAACATGTTCGATGCCGCCATCGACGGTTCCTTCAAGGGCCTCTACGTGCAGGGCGAAGACATCGCCCAGTCCGATCCGGACACCCAACACGTCACGCGGGCTCTCAGCGCGATGGAATGTCTGGTCGTTCAGGACATCTTCCTGAACGAAACCGCCAAGTTCGCCCATGTCTTGCTGCCCGGCTCCTCGTTCCTCGAGAAGGATGGCACTTTCACCAATGCCGAACGCCGCATTTCGCGCGTGCGGAAGGTGATGCCGCCGCTCGCCGGCTACGCCGACTGGCAGGTCACCGTCGAGTTGGCCAAGGCCCTGGGCTATCCCATGCATTATGAGCATCCGTCCCAGATCATGGACGAGATCGCCGCATTGACCCCCACCTTCACCGGCGTGAGCTACGAACGGTTGGAACGTCTGGGCAGCATCCAGTGGCCGTGCAATGCCCAGGCCCCGGAAGGCACGCCGGTCATGCATGTGGATGCCTTCGTCCGGGGCAAGGGGCGTTTCGTCGTCACGGAGTATGTCCCCACTCCGGAGAGGACTTCCCGCAAGTTCCCGCTCATCCTCACCACTGGCCGCATCCTGAGCCAATACAACGTCGGCGCCCAGACGCGGCGCACTCAGAACGGTGCTTGGCATGACGCCGACCGGCTCGAACTGCATCCTCATGACGCCGAGAATCGCGGCATCCGGGATGGCGACTGGGTGTCCATCCGGAGCCGGGCCGGAGAAACCGCCCTGCGTGCGAAAATCACCGAGCGGATGCAGCCGGGGATTGTCTACACCACGTTCCACCACCCGGACTCCGGGGCCAACGTGGTCACCACCGACAACTCGGACTGGGCCACCAATTGCCCGGAATACAAGGTCACGGCCGTTGAAGTGACGCCCACCACGAAACCCTCGGATTGGCAGAAGGATTTCCAACGGTTCACCGATGCACAGGCCGCATTGATGCCGCAATGACCCGGGCCGGGGCCGATCGAGTCCGTTCCTCCCAAACCCTTTCCTCCATCCTTTCGAATCCATGGACCCGAAGAAACTCGTCAAGATGGCCAATGACATCGCCACGTTCTTCGACGCTGAACCGGACCGAGCGGCCCGTCTTTCCGGAATTAGCGGTCACATCAAGCGCTTCTGGGATCCCAGAATGCGCTTGGCCCTGTTCCATCATCTGGATCAGGACGCAGGTGTCGGATTGAAGGAATCCGTCATCGAGGCGTTGACGGTGAGTCGGGATTCCCTGCTGCCCAAGCCGTAGTGGGTGTTCGGCCGACGGTGCTCGCTGTGAATGCCTTTCAGCGCTCCGTGGCTTCGAATTCGCACACGACTGGACGGTGGTCGGAAGCCACACCCCAGTCGGGCAACGTGGGTAAGAAACTCCCCTCACGACGCCATTCACGGGCCATTCCGGTGCTGAGCAGGATGTAGTCGATGCGGCTGTACGTGTCTTCTTTCCCGTAGAAATGGGTCCAACTCACATGGCGCGGATCCCAGCGTGGATTCTCAGAGGCTGCCTGATCGCCATTGCGCTCCACCGGGCGGGTGTCCACCAGCGATCGATTGCCCGATCGGCCCAATAGCGCCTTGAGGGCAGGGCTGTCCTTGGTGTCGTTGAAGTCGCCGCAGATCAGCACATTGGCCTTGGGTTCTGTGGCCAGGCGGTTCTCCACCAGGCGACGCAGGGTCCGCGCTTCCTGCTCGCGCATCTCGGCCTGGTCAGCGGAACCAATGGTGCGCTTGGACTTCAGGTGCGCGGTGAACAGGGTGAATCGATAAGACGGACTGACTTCCAGATCCACCTCCAAGAACCCACGACTGGTTTTGAATCGGCGGCCTTCCAGAAGAAAGTCTTCCTGGGAATGGGGGCGGCGAGCGACGATGGGAAAGCGACTCAAGACCGCCACGAAGATGTTGGTGTCGTAGCCGGAGACGTGTTCCCAATGCGGAAGGTCCAGCCCGGCCTGACGGAGGCGCGATTGGAGTTCCAGGAGGGCGTTGGTGGGCCCGATCTCTTGGAGTGCCAACACATCGGGCCGGATGTTGGTGAGGGTTTCAGTGACCTTGCGGCGGGCGGCCTCGGGTTTGGGATCCCGGGTGCCGGAGCCCTCCACGAGGTAATTTTCCACGTTGTAGGTGGCAACCTTGAAACGCGGGGTTTCGGCGCTCAGCAGCAAAGCCCCGAATAGGTGTGCCAGGAACAGTCGATACGAATTCATACATTGCAATATTCGCTTCATGTCACCGGAATCTTTTTTTGCACGATCATTTCGTGATGATAGTATCACGGGTGTTGACACAAGAACACTCCTCAACAGACGTCGCCCCGGTTTCAACGGAAGGTTCAGCCCATCCGAAGCCGGCTCCTATGGCCGACCAACAGAACGAGCGCGATCACCGGCAACTGCGCATCGACAAAGTGGGGGTCCGCAACCTGCGCTTTCCGGTTCAAATCCGCGACAAGGCCCATGAGTTGCAAAACACTGTCGCCACCATCGGCCTCTTCGTGGACCTGCCTGAGGAATTCAAGGGAACCCACATGAGCCGGTTTGTCGAGGTTCTCAACTCGCATGGTTCCGTCATTCATGTGGAGAATATCCCGGATATTCTGAAGGCGATGCAAACCCGTCTCCATGCCCATGCGGCCCATCTGGAGATGCGCTTTCCGTTCTTCATGACCAAGAAGGCACCTGTTTCGGGCAAGGAGGGCGTGATGGACTACGAGGTGGGTTTCGATGCCGCCTTGGAAGGGGAAAAATTGGATTTCGTCCTCACCGTCAAAGCCAATGTCACCACGCTGTGCCCCTGTTCGAAGGCCATCAGCCAATACGGGGCCCACAATCAACGGGGTGAGGTCACTGTTCAAATTCGTTCCAGCAAACTCATCTGGATTGAAGACTTGATCCGCTGGATCGAATCCTGTGGTTCCAGCGAGATGTATTCGCTGCTCAAGCGGGTCGATGAAAAAGCCGTGACCGAGCGGGCCTACGAGAACCCTGTTTTCGTGGAGGACCTGGTGCGCAATGTGGCCCTGAGGCTCAATGAGCATCCGGACATCCTTTGGTATCAGGTGGAGGCTGAGAATCAGGAGAGCATCCACAATCACAACGCCTACGCCTGTATCCGTAAGGCCTGAGAAGGCGGTGTCTGAGGGCTTTGTGCGGTGGCTTACCTGAGGAGAGGAAACTTGGGTGGCTGGATCTGAAAACAAAAACGAAAAACAAAAACGGCACCCAGTGGGTGCCGTTTTTGTTGATCATCCACGGAGAATGCCCTGTGGACTGACCACTCCGCAGTTGGGTCTTCCGGTACCTCCGGTTCGCGGAGTGTTTTCAGTGTTGGGATGGTTCGGGAGAAACCAACCTTGCGCTGAAGTGCGGATCAGGCCTTCGGGGCGGCAGCCTTGGCTGCGGTCACCCGATTGAGCTGCAGTTGCAGACGGGAGGCCTTGCGGTTGGCGGTCTCGCGCTTGAGCACTCCACCCTTGGCAGCGCGGGCGTAAGCAGAGGTCGCCACAGAAAGAGCCGCCTTGGCCTCGTCCAGCTTGCCAGCAGTCGCGAGATCCAAAAACTTCTTCTCGAAGGTCTTCACGCTCGACTTGACGGACTGATTGCGAGCGGCCTTGCGGGCGTTGCTGCGGACGCGTTTCTCGGCTGACTTCGTATTCGGCATAATCGGTTCCTAGAAAAGGTGAACTTGATACGGTGTGTCGGCCTGCCTTGTCAACGGGATGTTTGGCTTGTTTGGTCTCAGATGGCGGACGGAGTCTTCTCGCTGAACGGATGGCGAGGAGCGATGTCACCCATCGGCCATCCCTTGGGGCGTCTTCTTGAGCCGGATTGGGAGCGAATGCAAAGAGCTCGAGCCATGGGGTTTCTGGAGCCGGTTGAAGCGCTAGTCATGGTGACCTGGGGCCTAGTCGGACCGGCTCCCCGAGGCTTTCAGCCACACAGTGCACAACGAAGGTCGGCAGCTCTGCTTCTTGTTGTCGGGCCGACAATCCATCACGACCGACCGAAAGTTTGAAAGGTTGATCCGGGCGGCTGCGAATTCATACACAGCCACCTCATGTGGGGTGAGCCAACAACATCAACATCAACAAACAAGTAATGTCATGAAGACCCTCCAAAACTCCATCATCCATCGTCTCGCACTGGCTGCCCTCGTCTTGGGCGTGGCCGGTTCAATGGCTGCCGCCGAAACCACGACCCCCGGGGCTGCTGTCAAAACCAGCGAAACCCGCCGGATGTCCGCTCGCAAATCGACCTATCCGTTCCGCGGTGAAGTTGCTGCCGTGGAAGGCAAGTCCATCGTTCTGGCTAAGAAGTCCGGGACCCGGCCCATCGAGGTGGCCGACGACAGCGTGATCGAGCGCGACGGCGAGGCCATCCGTTTGGATGACGTCAAGCCGGGCGACTACCTGCGCGGCATGCTGCAGAAGACCGACTCGGGCGGCGAGTCCCTGGTTCGGGCCAGCGCGGGCGGCAAGTACGACAAGCCGGTCGCCAAGGTCAGCAAGTCCACCGCCAAGTTGGACAAGGCCGAACGCTGAACCCTCACGGGTGTTTCCGACGGGTCGGTGCCCGGGACTCGGGCACCGGCCCTCTCTTTCAGGGGGTGGCAGGGCTTGGCGGGTCGGATTTGGCCAGTTGCTCCCGTAGTTCAGAGGCCTGTCGACTGAGAGTCGCGAGTTGCTCCGGTGCTATGCGGGTCAAATTGCGGACTTGCAGGCTCATGCGCGGATTCTTGGCCAGAAGCGCTTGGTGCCGAGCCAGGAAGTCCCAATACAAGGTGGTGAACGGACAGGCCTTGGGGCCGGTGGCCTGGGCTGGGTCGAATCGGCAGCCCTGGCAGTAGTTTGACATCCGTTGGATGTACTTCCCGGTGGCGATGTAGGGCTTCGAGGCCATCACGCCCCCGTCTGCATACTGGGACATGCCCAGCGTGTTGGGCAGCTCGACCCATTCCACGGCGTCCACATAGACTGCCAAGTACCAAGCGTGGACTTCCTTGGGGTGCACGCCCACCAGCAGCGAAAAAAGCCCCGTGACCATGAGGCGTTGGATGTGGTGCGCATAGCCCAGGTCGAGCGTTTGGCGGAGCGAGTGGCGCAGGCAGTTGAACTCGGTGTCTCCGGTCCAGAAAAACCGGGGCAGCGGTTGATGAGCACCCAAGGCGTTCCGCTCGAGGTAGCCCGGCATCGAATGCCAATACACGCCCCGCACATATTCGCGCCATCCGAGGATTTGCCGGATAAACCCCTCGGCCGCCGGCAGGGGCACTCGACCGGAGCGGTAGGCGTTTTCGGTCGCGTCCAAAACTGTTCGCGGGTGCAGCAGCTTGAGATTGAGCACGGCGCTGAGGCGGGAGTGGTAGAGCCAGGGTTCTCCCGTCCACATGGCATCTTGCCAACGACCAAACTCCGGCAGTCGGTGCGCGATGAAATCGTCCAAGGTCGACTGGGCTTCGGCCGAGGTCAGGGGCCAGTCAAAGGCCGCCACGGAGCCGGGGTGGGAGCCGAATCGCTCCTGGACCATCGCCAAGACTTCCTGGGTCAACGCATCCGGGGGAAACCGGCGCGGCGCGGGCACGAAACCGGGGCCTTGTTTCCCAAAAGATTCCCGGTTTTCGGCGTCATAGTTCCATTGGCCACCGGCCGGTTGATCCCCGTCCATCAGGAACCCGGTCCGTTGCCGCAGTTCGCGGTAGAAGAACTCCAATCGCAGTTGCTTGCGGCCTCGGGCGTGAGCGGCGAAATCCTCGGGGGAGCTGAAAAAATGCTGATCGGGTCGGGTCACCCAAGGGATGCCCGCGGCTCGGGCGACTTCCTGCAGTTGATCCTTCAATCGCCACTCTCCGGGATCCACTGCATGGACTTCTGCCGGACGCAGTCGATCGAGCGTGAGGGCCAGTTGGCTAGCCAAGGTCTCCGCACCTTCGGCGAGTCCGAGGTCGGCTCTGTCACCAAAGCTCCACTGCGAACCTGAGACGTTCAGTTGCCGATAGGCCACCGGCCAACCCCGCTCTCGAAGCCGGTCGCGAAAGTGGCGCATCGCGGCCAGAAAAATCGCAATCCGGCACAGGGAGTTCCACACATGCGTGGCCTCGCCCGCCACCTCGGCCATCCAGATCCAGTCGAGCTCCGGATCGAAACCCTCGAATACCGTGGAGTCGGCGTCCAACTGGTCCCCCAACACCACGATGAGCCGTCGGCAGGGGTGGACTGGGGCTGTTGAATTCGGTGGCCTCATCCGCCCGTTTGGAAATCGGTGGCGGTGGCGATCGATTCCTGCTCGTCGGCGACCTTGTTCAGTTCCGCGGCCCGGTCCCGCAGCTTTTTGACCACGTAGCGCCCGAGCGGCATGCGGAAGGGCGGATTGCCCGCGTGCACCATGGTCACGATGGCCTGAGCGGCTCGGGCCGGATCGCCCGGTTGTTTGCCGTCGATGACCTTCAGGAACTGGGCAAACTTGCCGGAACTGCGGTCGTAATCGCTCAATCGCTGGGGAACCGGCTCCAGGGAACGGCCGATGAAGTCCGTCCGGAAAGGGCCCGGCTCGACCAAGGTGACCCGGATACCCAAGCCCAGCGTTTCGGCCCGAAGGCTTTCAGACAACGCCTCCACGGCCGCCTTGGCTGCGCCATACACTCCGAATCCGGCGTAATTCGAAATGGCCGCCGCCGCGCTCAGGTTGATGATATGCCCGGCACGCTGGGCCCGCAGTCGGGGCAGCACGGCTCGGATCACATTCAACGTTCCGAAGAAGTTGGTCTCCATGCAGCGCCGGATTTGGTCGGGCTGGCACTCTTCGATGGCCCCGATCAATCCATAGCCCGCGTTGTTGACCACCACATCCAACGGGCCGAAGCGCTCGATGGCCGCATCAAGGGCGGCGTGGATCTGGTCCTCACGTGTGATGTCCAGAGCGAGCGCGAGGGCTTGATCCGGAACGACGGCCGCAAGGGGTTCGATGGTGGAAACATCCCGGGCGGTCAGCACCACCCGGTCGCCTGCTTGGAGGGCTGCCTCAGCGATGGCGCGACCGAACCCGGAAGAACAGCCGGTGATGAACCAGGTTCGTGGACCGCCCGATGGAATGGAGCTCATAGAAGGGGCACGCTAACCCCAGTCTCCGGTCCCGCAAACGAGACGCCCCCCATCGGTCGTTTCGCAGGACTTGGCTGTGCTTGCGGTTGTTCTGCGAGGACGCCTAACCTCGATGAATCGCCGTGGCCTTGTTTCGTTTCCATTCGAGTCGCTGGTCTCGTCCGCTCCTGTGCGGTTTGGCCTGGTTGGGCCTGGTTTCAGCGCGACTGTCCGCGGCGGATTTCTGGGCCGATCATGTCGAGCCCATCCTCAAAGAGCATTGCGTCGAATGTCACAGCCCCACCCGCTCCAAGAGTCGGCTGGACCTCTCGACCTTTCAGAACGCCTTGCGCGGAGGTGACCGAGGGGCGGGCTTTGTTCCGGGCCGTCCGGAGGAGAGTAGCCTGTATTTGCTGCTCAAGCCGGGAGCCGATCCGCACATGCCGCCGAAAAAACAGCTTTCGGACGAGCAACTGGCCTTGATCCGCACTGGTATCGAAAAACTGGAGGCCAAGCCCGCCGCGGCCGCGCCAACCGAGACGGCATCGAATTCATCGACCTCATCGGCCATGGGTGCGTTGGCCGTGCGCAAACCCGTGTGGGTGCCTCCGGCCGGAATGGCCCCATCGGCGGTGATCGATGGATTCCTGGAGCGGGGTTGGAAGGCCCGCAAGGTCCGGCCTGCGGCCCGCGCGGACGACGCGACTTGGCTGCGGCGTATCCATTTGGATCTCGTGGGGCGGATTCCCACCGAAGAGGAGGCGGCCCGTTTTCAACGACTGCCCGCCCGGAAGCGGCGTGAAACCACGGTCGATGGATTGCTGGCCCACCCCGAGCATCCGCGGCACCTCCGGGAGATGTTTGATGTGCTCTGGATGGGACGTCCGACGGGCAATGCCGAGGCCCAGCGTCGCGATCACCGGTGGTACGAGTTCCTCGAAACCTCGTTCCGCGAGAATCGCCCGTGGGATGCGATGGTGCGCGATCTCATCGTGGCTCGGCCCGCGAAGCCGGAGCAGCGCGGCCTGGTGCAATTCCTCTACGAGCGGCAGAACAATCCGCAGGCCATGGCCGAGGCGGTGGCCCCGCTGGTCTTCGGCCTGCAAATCGGGTGCGCCCAATGCCACGACCACATGGTGGCCCGCGAGATCAAGCAGGCCCATTACTGGGGCATGGTCGCGGCCTTCAACCGGTCCAAGAACGTGGATTCCGACGCGGGCTTTGGTTTGGCCGAGTCGGCCATCGGCGGGTTCGTGAGCTTTGCCAATCTCAAGAAGGAGTCCCAGCAGGCGCGGTTGGTGTTTTTCAATGGGCGCACCGTCGATGAACCCTGGCCCGCCGAAGGGGCCAAAGAAGTGGATGCCCCCGATAAGTACCGGGTGCCGCCGCCCAAGAACAAGGAGCGCCCGCCAGCGCCGGCCGAGCCGCAGTTTTCGCGCCGGCAGGCCTTGGCCGAGGCGGTCACTCGGGGTAATCCATTGCTGGCCCGCGCGGCCGTCAATCGCGTGTGGGCGATGTTTCTGGGCCGTGGTTTGGTTCATCCGGTGGACCTCATGGATTCCCAGCATGCTCCCAGTCACCCCGAATTGCTGGACTGGTTGGCCCAAGACTTCGAGCACAGCGGCTACGATGTGCGGCGATTGATCCGCAATTTGGTGCTCTCTCAGGCCTACCAACTCGATTCGCGTCCCGCGCCCGGCAAAGCCCCGGCCGACGAGGCCTTCGCCCGGGCCATCGAGAAGCCGCTGTCGGCCGAGCAATTGGCCCGTTCGTTGATCTTGGCTGCTGGTCCTTGGAAGGCCGATGCGAAGTCGCCGGCGGCTGCGGTGACCCTCGACCCCACGTCGCTCCAGCGAGCCCTGGTCCGCGATTTCCCCAACCTGTTCGCGCCGGAGTACAACGCCACGCTTCAGCAGGCCTTGTTCCTCTCGAACTCTCCAGTCCTCGAATCGCTGCTCCAACCGCGATCAGGCAACCTGGCAGAACGCTTGGCGGCCTTGGCCGATGATCCAACCCGCGTGAAGACCGCCTTCCAGGCCGTGTTGGGTCGCAGTCCCGATCGTGACGAATTGCAGGCCAGCGTGGCCTATCTCCAAGAGCATCCGGGGCAGGGTGGTCGGTCGCAGTTCCTGTGGGCGTTGTTGTCCGGGGCGGAATTCCAGGTGAACCACTGACGTCATGACACCGCCCCAAGACCCGCACACCCCGATTCCCGGAATGGCCGGTGCCACCTGCGGTCAACCCGATCACGTCCTGCACCGGCGGAAGTTTCTGACCGGCCTGGGCGCGGCCGGAACCGTGTCGCTCGGCAGTTGGGCAGGGCTCTTCTCGCTGCCGGCCTTCGCCCAGCAGGCCAAGCGCACGGCCAAGCGATGCATTCTCCTGTGGCTTTGTGGTGCGCCGAGCCAATTCGAAACGTGGGATCCCAAGCCCGGACGTATTAGTGCCGGCCCGTTTCGCTCGATCCCCACGAAGCTTCCGGGTGTCCACTTCAGCAGCTTGATGTCCCGTTGCGCCACCATCGCCGACAAGCTCGCGGTGGTGCGCTGCATGAAGACCGACCAGAACGAGCACTTGCAGGGCATCAACTTGCTCAATCGGGGTTCGGCACCCCGGCCGCCCTTCGTGCGTCCGGTGCTCGGGTCGGTGTTGGCCCAGCAGTTGGGGCACCTTGATAATCCGGTGCCCAATTTCATCCTCCTGGACCCGTGTCCCGAGGGGAACGAGTTCAAGGAATTCAAGGCCGGCAACTGGGCCGGATGGTTGGGGGCGCAGTATGGGCCGGTTCGCGTGGGCGGCGACTACCGCATCGAAAACGTCCTGCGGCAGGCCGAGTTGTCTGCCGAGGATCATGAGTCTCGCAACGCCCTGCGGCGGTTCCTCACGCGAAAGTACGAGAACGACCGCAAGTCGGCCGCCGCCGCATCGCAGAATGCCGTGTTTGAGCGGGTCAAGGGACTGATGAGCTGTGCCGACCTCTTCGACCTCGAGAAGCTCCCGGCCAAGGATCGCGAACGCTACGGCCCCGGGGCCTTCGCCCAGCACACGCTTCAAGCCCGGCATCTGGTGGAGAATGGCGCGCCCTTCGTGATGGTCTCCAATGGCATGCCTTGGGACAGCCACGTGTTCCACAACGAGATTTACCAAATGCTCACGCCGGAGCTCGACAACGTGATCTTCCAGTTGATCACCGACCTGGAGCAGCGGGGCATGCTCGATTCCACCCTCGTGGTGGCTATGGGAGAATTCGGCCGCACGCCCTGGCTCAATCAGGCCCGGGGTCGCGACCACTATTCCAAGGCCTGGTCCTTGATGCTGGCCGGTTGCGGGATCAAGCGAGGTGTGGTGGTGGGCGGTAGCGATGCCGAAGGGGCTGAGGTGGATGGCCAGGCCTTCAACGAGAAGAACCTCTTCGCGACAATTTTCTCCGCCTTGGGAATCGATCCCTACGCTCTGTACGACATCGGAGATTTGCCGAGTTTCCGCCGCGTCGAAGACCGGGCCGAACCCATCCGGGAGGTCTTGGCGTGACGCGTTTCATTCAACCCATTCAACCCGTTCAACCCGATTGGGACATCGCCCACCATGGCTGACACCGATCCCAAGTCGTCACCGACTCCGCCCGCAGAGCCCAAGCTGACCAAGGCGAAGGAAATTAAACTCCCTTCGGCAGTCCTGGCTCTCGAATCCACTCCGGACGGGAAGACCTTGTTTGCCGCCTGTCTCGACGGCTCGGTTCAACGGGTGACGGTCGAGACGGGCGAGGCACTCGCCATCGGTCGCCATGACAGTTACGCCAGTGGTGTGGCCTTGCTGCCGGGAGCCCAGCAATTGGTCTCGTCCGGTTATGACGGCGTCTTGCACTGGCTGGATCTGGCCTCCGGCAAAGAACTCCGATCGGTTCAAGCCCATCAGTTCTGGTCGTGGGATTTGGCGGCTTCTCCCGACGGGCGATGGGTGGCCAGTGTCACCGGTCAATACCGGGCCGGCAGCTACAAGTACGACCCGGCACCCGGCACCGAGCCCTCCGTCCGCGTGTTCGACGCGGCGAGCGGCGCGCTGAAGCACTCCTGGGACTTCCTGCCGCCGGTGCAAGCCGTGGCTTTCAGCCCGGACAGCCGCCGGGTGGCCGCTGGCAACCTCATGGGCGAGGTGGCGGTGTGGGACTTGGAGACCGGCCGCATTGTCTCGCAGTGGAAGACCGACGACCTGACCAGTTGGGGCATTATCAAGAGCCACCATTTCTTGGGCGGGGTGTTTGCACTCGAGTTCTCTCCAGACGGCGAGCGTCTCTACGCCTGCGGCATGGGTCCGATGCGCGATCCCATGGCGGGCAACGGCGTTCAGCGGTGGCAGTCCTTCGATTGGAAGACCGGCAAAAAGCTCGATCAGACCCACGAGGGAGAGAGCGGGCAGGGGTTGATGGAGGCCTTGGCCTTCCACCCGGATGGGAAGCACTTCGTCATGGCCGGCCGGCTGTTCCAAGGCACCTGGAACCTCGCGCTCTTCGAAGCGGCCAGCGGTCGCAATCTCTTCAGCATCGACGCCAAGCACCGCATCACTGACGCCCGCTTCAGCGCCGACGGCCAACGGCTCTTCCTGGCCAAGGCCCGCCAGCAAGAACTCAAGAACGGCCGCTGGAACGACTTCGGCCTCCTCGAAATCCACTCCGTCTCCGGCCTCGGGGCCTGAGCCTGAGCGAATCCGCCCGATCCCTCGTGGTCGGTAGCTTGACAACTGTATATGCACAGTATATACAGTTGTCACGATGTCTGACCGGTCCCCATCCTGGACTCTGCCGCTCATCTCGCCAGCGGCGCCAGGGGCGCTGTATGAGCAGATCATCGAAGGCATCCAGCGCGAGATCAGTGCCGGCCGTCTGCGCCCGGGCGACGCCCTGCCATCCTTCCGCCAACTCGCGACTGACCTGATGGTCAGTGTCATCACCGTGAAGCGCGCTTACGAAGAACTGGAGCGCGGAGGAATCCTCTACCGTCGGCAAGGGCTCGGGACCTTCGTGGCCGAGACCGGGCGGGATCGCAACCGGGAGGCCCGCCAGGCGGAAGCCTCGCAGCTCTTCCAGGCCGCGATCGCGTCCGCCCGACAAGCCGGTCTGTCCGATCGCGAGATCGTTTCCCTCGTTCGTGAATCCCTCCAGAGCCCCTCGAAAGAACTGAACCCATGAATCCGAATGCCATCGAGATCCGCGGCCTGACCAAATCGTTCCGAAAGTTCCGCCTGGGTCCGCTCGACCTCACGGTTCCGCGCGGTTCCATCTACGGATTCGTCGGCCCCAACGGAGCCGGAAAGACTACCACGCTCGACCTGCTCCTGGGAATGGGCTCGCCGGATGGCGGGCGCATTCTCGTCGACGGGCTCGACCACGCCCGGGACGAGGTCGCGGTGAAGCAGCGCATCGGCTACGTCAGCCCCGACCTGGATTTCAGGATGTGGGGCAAGATAGGAAAAGCCATTCGCTTCGTGCGGGGGTTCCATCGGGGTTGGGACGACCGTCACTGCGGGCAGTTGTTGCAGACCTTCCGGCTCGGGCTCGACGACTCGATCGCCACGCTGTCCTACGGCAGCAAGATCAAGCTGGCCCTCGTGCTGGCGCTGGCCTGGCGCCCGTCCATCCTCATCCTCGACGAGCCCACCGTCGGACTCGACGCGGTGGCCCGGCGTGACCTGTATTCCGAGTTGCTGGAAACCGTTCGGGATGAAGATCGCACGGTGCTGATCTCGACTCACGCCCTGGGCGACGTTGAGCGGTTCGCCGATCGCCTGGGATTCATCAAGGATGGGCGCATGCTCCTGGAGGGCGGGACCGCCGAACTCCTGCAGCGGTACCGGATGGTCGATTGCCAGACGAACGATCCGGGCCGCCTGCGGAACCAGCCTGGAGTGTTGATCGCCCGGAATGACGGGAATCGACTCCGGGTGCTCGTGGACCGCGGGGAGGAGTCCGAGGACTGGCTCCAGCAGTGCGGGGCGCAAGCCCTATTCTCGGCTCCGGTCACACTGGAGGAGTTGTTCATCACCCTGGCCAAGGACTGACCATGAACCTCCATCCGTTGATTCTCCGAGACCACTACCGGCGCTGGTGGTGGGCGCACCTCATGGGGTTTCTCCTGTTTGCAGCCATCGGGGTCGCGGTCGGTTTCGGGTTGGATCCTCACAAGATTCCGCTGGGGGCCGGGGCCGTTCTGATCGCGGTCACTCTCGGGGTGGCGTTCCACGCCCGTACCCTGTTGTCGTTGCCCATCCGCGCGAGCGAGCTGGGGACCACGTTGTGGTGGATCGCCGTGCCCCTGAGCGCGCTAGCCCCGACAGCGGGTCTAGCTATCGGATGGACGGTCTCAGGCCTCTTCGGAAGCACGGTTCTCGTCGATGTCGCCGCCTTGTTCCGGTTTCTGCTGCTGACCCATGCGGTGAGCGCCTTCCAGTTCACCGTGCTCTGTTTCATGCCGAATGCCTACCCCTACGATCCGCGGGAGAAGATTCTGGGCGGGGTCACGGGGGCGTTCTGGGGAATCGGCCCCGGCGCGAGTTGTTGCTTCACCCTGTTCTGGTCCGAGTCGCGCGCCCTCTGGGACCCCCTTTCCTGCGGCATCCTGGCGATGGGCGCGGTGTGCGGCCTCGTGTCTTGGCATCGACGCACGGTGTTCCTGCTCCAACGAGCCCGGAAGAATGAGGGCTCCACGCAGAGCGTCAGGTCCACGGTGGTTCTGCCCAAGCCCTCCTGCCTCGACGGATTCGCAGGGCTCTACCTGGCGATGTTTTCCTGGGGTGCCGCGTTCGGATTAGCCCTCAGTGGCGCGCTCTGGGCCTACATGGCTTTATCGCCGGATAGGATGGCGGCAATACGTCCACACGTGGTTCCAGCGCGCGCCCTAATTGAGGGCGTGACCGTCGTCACGAAGTTTACGGGGGATCTAGCGAGGGTACAGGGGGTTCTTATATTGATAATGGTGGTTATTCCAGTTTTTGCCGTCCGGCTATCCTTGGTGTCGCTGAGGCATTGGCGGACGCTTCCAATCTCCGCACAGAGCATGGCCTGGGTTCTTATTGGCCTGCATCTCAGCGGTTCGTTCGGTTGTATCTTGCCAATGCAAGCGCTGATGAAATGGCTAAACAGGCAATCGTCGTTGCTGGCCAGTCATCCGTTGGGGTGGTCAGACCTCGGATCGCTGATATTGGAAGCCGGGTTGCTCGCTATGGTGCCGGCGTTCGCACTGCGGTTCGACGTGAAGTTGTTCAGCCTGTGGTGGGTTGGGCTGCTGTCACCGTTCATCGTTTTTGTCGCCCAGTTGAAGTTGAGTCCGATCCTTGATCGGTTTTATGAACAGGGAGGAGAACACTTCGCCACTGTGGCGTCCGCCCTCACCGGAGTCATCCTGCTCTTCGTCGCTCAAGCATGGATCGCGCGAAGCCTGCGTCACCAGTCGCGCAACTTCTCTCCGGGATTCCATCAGTTCGGACGTCTCGAAAGGGGTTCCTGAACAGGGGTTCTGGTCGGGCAGATCCGGTGCAAGAAACTCCTGCCGCGCGTCCCAAGCTCAGGCGGTTTAGGCCGCTTTCAGCAAGGCCAATGGGCGGACTTTGGCGGTGATGGCCCGCTCCCGTTTCCGCAAATCGCGGAAGTCGCAGTTGCTTTGCACCCGGAACCAGAACTCCGAGGTCTGTTCGAAGAATTTGCCCAACTTCATCGATATTTCCGGCGTGATGGAACGCCTTCCCAGAACGATTTCATTGATGGCCCTCGGCGAGACACCGAGGGCGCGACCCAAGGCGTTCTGCGAAATTCCGAGCGGAATCAAGTACTCCTCCAAGAGAATCTCGCCGGGCGTGACGGGTTTCATGGATCTCATCCTAGGACCTCTTGGAAGGGTGTCCATCGGAGTCGAGGGCGTCTGTTTCTGAGCCTTCCCAGATTCCCGCGTTCGGCTGGTTACGGCTTGGCCAGGGCCTTGGCGGCGGATTGTTGGAAGGCGCGGCGGACGTCGCTGGCGTCGCTGTTGGGGAAGTTGGAGCGTTGTACCATCAGCACGTAGGCCACGCCCTGGACCGGGTCGATCCAGGCCTGGGTGCCCCAGGCGCCTCCGTGGCCGAAGGTCCCGGGCGAGAGCATCGCGGCGACGCCGTCATGGGGCGTCTTGAGCACGCAGGTGCCGAGGCCCCAGCCGTAGTTCAGTCCGCGTCGCCCGAAGGAATCGCCCTGGAAGAAGCCCGTGGGCAGGGTCGCGGGCGTCTGCGGCGTGGACATGAGTTTCACCGAAGCCTCGCTGAGGTAGCGGACGCCCCGGAAGGTTCCGCGGCCGAGCAGCATCTGGCAGAACTTTGCGTAGTCCTCGGCGGTGGAATACAGGCCGCCATTGCCCTGCGGCGGACGGTCGCGGGGACCGAACTCCGGCCGGGGTGGCACGGCTTCGAGCGATCCGCTGGTCAAGTTCTTGGAGTAGGCGGTGACTTGACGAGCGCGTTCCGAGACGCCCAGATAAAACGTCGTGCTCGTCATGCCCAGCGGCTGGAACAGGCGTTTGTCGAGAAAGGCATCGAAGCTCATCCCGCTGACCACCTCGACGACGCGGCCGGCGGCGTTGATGCCACTCTGGCAGTAGCCCCACCGGCTGCCCGGTTCGAATTGCATCGGAGCGGCCAACCAGAGCGGGACCAGGTCGGCCAGCGTCTTCGCCTCGCGGGCGGCCGGTCCGCCGGCTTCGCCCAGTCCGGAGGTGTGGGTGAGGATCTGAATCAGGGTGAGGTTCGCCGGCTGGCCGGACGGAGTCTTGAGACTCGCGAATTCGGGCAGGTACTTGGAGACCGGATCGTGGACATTCAGTTTACCTTCGTCTTGAAGCATGAGCACGGCCGCGGCTGTGATCGGCTTGGTCATCGAGGCGATCCAGAACACGGTGTCGGCCTGCATGGGTTTCCGGGCTGCCAGGTCGGCGAAGCCTGAGGCTTCGAGGTGCCGCACCTGATCGCGGGTGACCACCATCGTGACCGCACCGGCGATTTCGTGGCGGTCCATTTGCTCCTGCAGGGCCGCCCCGACGCCGGGCAGCTTGGGCGGCTCCGCGTGCAACGGGTTGGACAGAACGGCGGAGCAGAGCAGGGGGATGACGGCAGCCCAAGCGCGGACAGGGATCATGCCCCCGAGCATTCGCCAGCGCTCCGAGCCCCGTCAATCGGGACCCGACTTGAAACATACCTGACTCAATGCATGACGAGCCCCCGGTTCGCACCTATGCGGCGGGAAACGGGGGCAGGGAACGATTCTCGAGTTTGGATCCGCGGGTGGTTGCGGAAGATCCCGTTGTCGGGGATGGCCGGAAGGTCTCCGCGTCCCGGGTTGGGCTCCGCGGGACTTGACCTGCGCGCGCAGGGAAGCTCGAAGGCAGAACGGCTTTCGCGCGGCGCGCCAGGGATGAGGTTGATTGCTTCCAGTGCTTGCTCCGGTCTGGCCCCGCTGCCGCCAGGGTTGCCTGAACTAGCGAACTGGCCGCCGATCACCCCACGATCTTCGTCCCAAGCCGGGAACCCTAAATACCCACCGGCCAGCCCCTTGGGCAGAGAAAGGTGTTCTACCGATGGCGTCTGCCAGAATCGGAAATCGTTTCCTGCCCCCCGTCCCCATCAAGTGGGTTTCTGCGAGAGGCGTTGCCGGATCTCCATGAGAAGTTTTCGGCCACGGGCCGGGTTGCCCCGTTGCTGGCGTGCTAGGAACCGGGCTTCCGCCTGACGTTCGGCGATGACATGCGTCACGAAGTTGTCGAAGAGCCGTTGGACACTGGTCCCGGATTCTCGCGCCACGCTCAGCAAGGCCTTGTGCCGCGATTCGTCGCACCGATAAGGAATTGTTTTCATGGTATGGCTTTCAGATGTTGCGCCGGGGTCACCACCTGCGGCGAAGTGAACTTGAGTTCGCCTCGTCCGAAGTCCCGAAGGTTGTGCGTGACCAAGTGTTCCACACCGCCGGCGATCGCAAGCTCCAGGACATGATCATCCCCCGCATCCGGCAGATTGGGTCGCCACCGGAAATAAATGGGCTGCCAGAGGGCCGCGGCGCAGAAGTCGTCCAGCAATGCCTCACGTTCTTCCGCTGTGACCGGCACCCGCCGCCACAGGCTTTCCCGATGGATCAGTTCTTCATATTCCGCGAACAGAGCTGCCCCCATGACCGCCTGATCCGCCCGGGCCAGACACCGGTCCAGAACCTCCGCACTGGCTCCCTCTGCGCTGCGCAGAGCCGCGACGAAGACGTTGGTGTCCTGCACGATTTCCACCGAAGCACGATGGTATCACCGGTGATGTCAGTCAAGCGGCTGGTCGCAAGCGTTCACTGATTCGAGTTTCCGTTTGAGCGCAGGTCTGGTCCCTCGGGAACGACACGGGGCATCCACCGGATCCGCCGCAGTCGTACCAAGCCCCGGGAGGTGAGACCCGGGTCAGGGAACAAATCCCGCACCTGGGTCAGGGAACAAATCCCGCACCTGATTCGACGTCAGTTCGAGGGCCGGAAGGATCGGATTCTTTCAACGTTCCATGGGGAGTGATGGAAGGGTTTTGGCAAAAATGCAGTCTGGTGAAATATTGCCAAACATCTGGTTTGGGAGAACCTACGAGCAGATTCTGCGGCGCCACTCCGAGGCCCTCCGGCTGTTTCCTGTCTGGTTGTTCCTCGGGCCTCGGCAGGTCGGCAAGAGTTCCCTCCTTCGGCGCTGCGCCGAACCCGACCGCCAGATCGTTAATCTCGACGACTTAGCCACCCGGGGTCGGGCGCATCGCGATCCGGCGCTGTTTGCCGCCGATCTGCGACTGCCGCTCCTGATCGATGAAATCCAGTATGCGCCCGCCTTGCTGAGTGCCATCAAGCAGTTGGCCGATCGACCGACGACGCCCCCGGGGGCCATCTGGCTGACCGGATCCCAGAGCTTCGAGGTCATGCAGGGCGTGCGGGAATCGCTGGCCGGCCGGGTGGCCGTCCTGAACCTCTTTGGACTCTCCGACGAAGAGAAGGGTACTGCTCCGACGACGCCGAAGGCGGCGTTCGAGCGGATCTGGTCGACCTCGTTTCCCAAGCTCCAGGGCGTTTCCGGAACGGATGCCGTTGATTTGTATCTGTCCAGCTACCTCCAGACTTACATCGAACGGGATGTGCGGGAACTTCTGGGCATCCAGAAGCGCCGGGAATTCGAGATCTTCGTTCGGATGTGCGCCCTGCGAACGGGGCAGGTTCTGAATACGGTGGAAATCGCCCGGGATGCGGGAATTTCGCCCAACACCGCCAAGGAGTGGATCAGCCTCTTGGAAAACAGTTTTCTCATCCGCCTGGTTCATCCGCATCACTCCAACCGGACGTTGAGGATGATCAAAAGCCCGAAACTCTATTTCCTCGATGCCGGCTTGGCGGCGTGGTTGGCCGGTTGGCGCGACCCCGAGACGATCCGACTGTCCCCGATGGCCGGTGCGATCTACGAAACCCAGGTTTTTGGCGAGTTGCTCCGGCACTACCGGCATCGCGCCCGGAAGGTGGACATTACCTACTGGCGCACCCGCGACGGTGAGGAGATTGATTTCCTGGTCGAGGCCGCGGGCCGGGTGTGTCCGATTGAGGTCAAGATGGGCACTCCCGATGGGCGTGGGTTGCCCAGACTGGAGCGGATGTCCGACTCGCGTTGGGATGTCGGGCGCGTGGTTTCTTTGCTGCACTTGGCCCCCGACTCCCTGCCCGCGACGATCGCCGCCGGTTGGCAGGGCGCCTCCGCCTCGGATCTGTCGTTTCTCCCCTGATCGGGCCGCGACGGGGCGGGGGATCGGGCCGGCGGGTCAGTGGCCCTCTTCGCAAGTGTTGATGCCCAGAAGCGGGCACAGCGGGCAGAAGACGATGGCTGCGGTGAGCATGAGAATAACGCCCAAGAGTCCGCAGGGAGTCGCGAGGGCGGTGCCCAGACCCAGGAGTGTAAGGCCGATGAAGAGACGGATGGTGCGATCGGAAAGGCCGATGTGGGTCTTCATGAGTGGTCTGTTCTCGGCCCCTTTGGAATCCCGGACGACACGGACATGATGCCTTCGTCACGCGGCCTCTCCTGCAGCGACCTGTTGCCGAGACTCCGGGAGGTCCGGTAGGTTTGCCGGACCGAAATGAGCGAGATTTCCAAGGCCTACGAGCCGCAGTCCGTTGAGTCCAAGTGGTACCAGTTCTGGGAAGACCAAGGCTGCTTCACGGCCGATCCGGCCCGTGTCTCGGCCACGCGGCCCGCCTATTCCATCGTCATCCCTCCGCCCAACGTCACCGGCGTGCTGACCATGGGCCACGTGCTCAACAACACCATCCAGGACATCCTGGCCCGCAAGGCGCGCATGGACGGCAAGGAAGTCTTGTGGCTGCCGGGCACCGATCACGCGGGCATCGCCACCCAGAACGTCGTCGAGAAGACCCTCAAGAAGGCCGGCCAGATCAAGCACCGCGACGACCTCGGGCGCGAGGCGCTGGTGGCCAAGATCTGGGAATGGAAGGAGACCTACGGCGGAATTATTCTCAAGCAGTTGCGCGCGCTCGGTGCCTCCTGCGACTGGACCCGCACCCGCTTCACGATGGATCCGGAGTATTCCCGGTGCGTGCAGCAGGTGTTTGTTGATCTCTACAAGAAAGGCCTGATTTACCGTGGCAAACGCATGGTGAACTGGTGTCCGGCCTCGCTCACGGCACTGTCCGACGAGGAGGTCACCATGAAGGAACAGAAGGGCTTCATGTACCACTTCCGCGTGGAGGTGGTGGAGCTTCCGGGTACCTTCCTGACCATCGCCACCACCCGGCCGGAGACGATCCCCGCTGACACGGCCGTGGCCGTGAACCCCAACGATCCCCGCTACACGCACCTCATCGGCAAGCACGTCTACCGAGCTCTGCCGCTGGATGTGCCGAAGGAGCAGCGGATCATCCCCATCATTGCCGACGAGCACGTGACCTTCGACTTCGGCACCGGCGTGCTGAAGGTGACCCCGGCCCACGACAAGGCAGACTTCGAGATCGGCCTGCGCCACAAGCTGCCGGTCATCGATGTGCTCACTCCGGACGGCAAGCTCACGGCCGAGGCCGGTGCTGATTTGGCGGGGCTGGATCGGTTTGTCGGTCGCAAGCGGTCGGCCGAATTGCTCGAGGCCGCGGGGGCTCTGGACAAGGCCGAGCCCTACACCAACAACGTGGGCTTCAGCGAGCGGGCCGATGTGCCCATTGAGCCGCGCCTGAGCGAACAGTGGTTCCTCAAGTACCCCAGCGTGGAGGCATCGAAGGCCTGCGTGGCCCAACCCGGCTCCGACGCTCCGGCCCCGATGCGCTTCTTCCCGGATCGCTGGGCCAAGGTGTACGACCACTGGATGGGCGGCATCCAAGACTGGTGCATTAGCCGTCAGCTCTGGTGGGGCCATCGCATCCCGGTTTGGTATCGCGACTCGGAGGTTTACTGCGGCCTCGAGACCCCCGCCGGCGACGGTTGGACTCAAGATCCCGATGTGCTCGACACGTGGTTCAGTTCCTGGCTGTGGCCCTTCGCCACGATGGGCTGGGTCGATGACAAGGACGCCGACGCGAAGAACGCGACCCTGAAGGCCTTCTATCCCACGACCGACCTCGTCACCGGGCCGGATATCATCTTCTTCTGGGTCGCCCGCATGATCATGGCGGGCTACGAGTGGATGGGCGACCTGCCGTTCCGGAACGTCTATTTCACGGGCATCATCCGCGACAAGCAGGGGCGCAAGATGTCCAAGTCGCTGGGCAACTCGCCCGACCCGCTCGACCTCATCGCCAAGTACGGCGCCGATGCGCTGCGCTTCGGTGTGATGCGCGCCGCGCCGCTCGGTCAGGACGTGCTCTTCGACGAACAGACCGTCGAACTCGGACGCAACTTCTGCAACAAGCTGTGGAACGCCTGCCGCTTCCGCCAGATGGTCGGCGGCGCGGAGACTCAGACCGAGGCCGAGATCAACCCGGCGCTGCTCACGTCGGACGACCGTTGGATTCTCCTCCGGCTCGACCAAGCCATCCGCGAGGTGACCGGAGCCTTCGCCGAGTACAAATTCAGCGACGCCACGACCACGTTGTACCGCTTCTTCTGGAACGAGTACTGCGACTGGTACGTCGAGGCCTCCAAGGCAGTCATCTACGGCAGCGACGAGGCCCTCAAGGTCAACAAGGTCGCGGTCATCGACTTCGTCTTGGGCCAATTGCTGCGGCTCTTCCATCCGTTCCTGCCCTTCATCACCGAAGAACTTTGGCATGGGATGGGTTTCGCGAAGGACATGCCCGAGAATCAGGGCGGCAAGACCTTGATGTTCGCGCTGTGGCCCAAGCCGCTGAGCGACGATGAGAAGGAATACTTCGGTCTCGACGACACCGCCGACGCGGTGGCCCAGGCCAAGTACGACCTCGTCAGCCTTGGCCGCGGATTGCGCCGGGACTGCAAGATTGATCCGGCCAAGAAAATTCGATTCACCGTGCGACCGGCGGGCACATTGTCCCCTTCGGATGTCGAGGTGCTCAAGCTCCTGCTCAACGCCGAAGCGCTGGATGTCGTGGATGCGGCCTGGACACCCGATCGCGGCACGCCGGTGGCGGTCAACGCCCTGGGTGAACTCTTCCTGCCGTTGGCTGGCCTGATTGATTTTGAGGCCGAACGCACGCGCCTCACCAAGGAATTGGAGCGCGTCAAAATCGAGGTGACCAAGGTTCAGGAGAAGCTCGCCAATCCGGCCTTCGCCGCCAAGGTGCCTGCCAAGGTGCTCGAAGAGCATCAAGCCCGCCTGCAAGATTGGCAGGCCAAGGAAGCCCAGATTGCGGCTTCATTGGCGAACCTGCCCGCTTGAGCCTTTTTGGAGACCGCTCGCCCACCGACCATCACGAAACCGCCGCAAATCATGCAAGACTACGCCAACTTCATCGGAGGCAATTGGGTGCCAGCCGCATCCGGGGCCACCTTCACGACCACCAATCCTGCGGACACCCGGGAGACGGTGGCTCGCTACCCGTTGTCGGACGCGCCGGAGTTTGCGGCGGCCACAGCTGCGGCTCAGAAGGCGTTCCCGGCCTGGGCGGCGCTGACACCGGTGGCGCGTGGGCGTTTCCTCAGCAAGGCCTCGCAAATTCTCGAAGCCCGCAAGGCCGATCTGGCCCTGCTGCTTGTCCGTGAAGAGGGTAAGACACTGACCGAGGCCACCGGCGAGGTTCAGAGGGCGGCCGATATCTTCAGGTTTTTTGGCGGCCTGAGTTACACGGTCGGTGGACAGACCATTCCCCACGATTTGCCGGGCAATCTGTTGTTCACTCGTCGTGAACCGCTGGGTGTGGTGTCGCTCATTACTCCGTGGAATTTCCCCATCGCCATCCCAGCATGGAAACTTGTTCCAGCCTTGCTGTGCGGGAACGCGGTCGTTCTCAAGCCCGCCTCGCAGGCTCCGGCCATGGCGCTTGAGCTGGCCAAGGTTCTGGCCGAGGCCGGTTTGCCGGCGGGCGTGCTCAACGTGGTCACGGGTTCCGGTCGGGCGTTCGGTTCCGAGATCGCCTCCAACTCCGCCATTCAGGCGTTGAGTTTTACGGGCTCCCACGGGGTGGGCACGGCGTTGTATCAAACGCTCGCGCCGCGGCGGATTCGCGTTCAGTTAGAAATGGGTTCCAAGAATCCCACGATCGTGCTGGCCGATGCCGACCTGGATTTGGCGGCGCGTTTGGTGGCTATCGCCGGATTCGGCCTCACGGGTCAGGCGTGCACGGCGACGAGCCGCGTGATCGTGGAGCGATCGGTGCTCGAAGCCTTCACCGAGAAGTTGGTGGCGCTGGCCAAGACCTGGAAGGTCGGGCCCGGTGCGCAGCCCGGTGTCCAAATGGGCCCGGCGGTGAACGCCGACGAATTTGAGGGCAACTTTGCGGCCATCCAGCAGGCGATCGGTGAGGGTGCTGAATTGGTTTGGGGTGGAGCCCGGCTTAACGAGGGCGAACTGGCCCATGGCTATTTCATGCAGCCGGCTATTCTCGGCAAGGTGACCCCGTCGATGCGCATCGCGCAGGAAGAAGTCTTCGGCCCCGTGGTGGTCATCCTGGCGGTCGATTCGTTTGATGAGGCTATCGCCGTGGCCAATGGCGTGAAGTACGGCCTCAGCGCCAGCCTGGTGACGCGCGATTTCAAGAAGGCCATGCAGTACGCCGAGCGCATTGAGTGCGGTGTGGTGAAGGTGAATCAAATCAGCACGGGCCTCGCCCTTCAGGCTCCTTTCGGCGGCGTGAAGGACAGCTCCACCGATTCGTACAGAGAGCAGGGCACCGCGGCGTTGGATTTCTACAGCCGCACCAAGACCGTGTACTTCGACTATTCGGCCTAAGCCGGAACGATGCAGTTGGATCGGTCGTGCTGGCTGCGTCTTCTTCCGCAAGAGCTTCGTTGCTCGCTCGTTACGGGCCTTCAATCGGCCCGCGCCTCGCTCTCGCCTCGTCTTGCGAAAGAATCCACCACGCCATCCCGTTCCTCCCAACTGCATCGTTCCGGCTAAGCGGTGCCCGGTCTTCGGGCCGGGTTTCTATCGCGCCTTGTGCCGGGGCGGGCTACACCTCGTGCATGATGCTCAGAGGTCCGTGGCTAGAGGCTTGCCGACAGTGGTGGTCTTGGATCTTGGTGGTGGCCGCTGGCACCGGCATCCTGTGCGCCGAAGCGGCCACGAATCCACCGGCGCCACGGACCGCCCCGGCGGCGTTGCAGGGCACCGCGCTGGCCTGGCCCCAATGGCGGGGCCCCTTGGCCACGGGTGTATCGCCGACGGCTCAGCCGCCCTTGCAGTGGAGTGAAACCAAACACGTCCGCTGGAAGCTTCCGCTACCGGGCAAGGGGCATTCCTCTCCCATCATCCTTGGGGATCGCGTGGTGGTCATGACGGCGCTTCCCGTGGGTGAGCCCCAGAAGCCCGTCTTCGATCAGGCCCCGGGTGTGCACGACAGCGTGCCGGTCACGCATCGCCATGAATACGCGGTGTTGTCGGTGTCCCGGAAGGACGGCCGGCTGGCCTGGAAGGCGATCGTCCGCGAGGACTGGCCCCATGAAGGCGGGCACACCACCGGCAGTCCGGAGTCCCATTCCCCGGTGACCGACGGACAAGCCATTTACGCCTTGTTCGGCTCCCGCGGGCTTTACTGCCTGGAGGCCGACGGCCGGATTCGCTGGCGCAAGGACCTCGGCCGCATGAACACCTTGCATGCCCATGGCGAGGGGAGTTCTCCGGTGGTCCACGGCGGTCTGCTGGTGGTGAACTGGGACCACGAGGGCGGATCGTTCATCCAGGCCTTCGATGCCCGCACCGGCGACTCCCGATGGAAGACCGACCGCGACGAGAAGACCTCGTGGTCCACGCCCATCGTCGTTGACGTCGATGGCAAACCCCAGGTGATCGTGAGCGCCACCCGGCGGGTGCGTGGGTACGACCTGGCCACCGGCGCCTTGATTTGGGAATGCGCGGGTCTCACCGACAACGTGGTGGCCTCGCCCGTCGTTCACCGCGGAACCCTCATCGCCGGCAACAGTTACTACACCCAGGCCATGCTGGCGCTGCGGTTGTCGGGGGCACGTGGTGATGTGAGTGGCTCCGATCACGTGCTGTGGCGGATGAATCGACTGACCCCTTACGTGGCATCGCCGTTGTTGTACGACGACACGCTGTACCACCTGAGGCACAACCAGAACGTGCTCGTGCGTCTGGATCCGACCACCGGGAAACTTCGGGGAGAACTGCTGCGGTTGGAAGGCATCCGCGACTTCATCTTTGCCTCGCCGGTTGGAGCCGCGGGCCGGATTTACATCACCGGTCGCGATGGAACGACCGTGGTCCTCCAGCATCCGTCCGGGAATGAGGCGTTCGAAAACGCGGTGTTGGCGGTGAATCGGCTGGAAGATTCCTTCAGTGCCTCACCGGCGATGGTGGACCGGGAATTTTATCTGCGCGGCGAGCGCTTCCTGTATTGCCTGGCCGAGTGACTCTCACCGCCGCTGCTGCGGGATCGGAGCCGGAGGCCGGTGGGCGCTCCCTCAGGCCGACTTATTGGGTCGCCATGGCCTTGGGGCGGGAAGTGACTTCGCGGAAGCGGGACTCGTACTCCGGATGATTCGTGCCCATGAGCCGGTCCCACACATTGAGATAAAGGCTGTAGTTCCCCCGCATTTTCTCGTGATGCATGATGTGGTTGGTGGGGGTGTTGATGAACTTGCCCAACCACGAGTCCATGAGCCATCTCGGATAGAACTCATAGCCGGTGTGGCCCATCACGTTGAAGAAAATCTGCCACAGCATGAAGATCGTGAAGGCCACCGGGTGGATGGGCATCACCAGCAAGGCCAGCGGAAAGATGCCTGCCTCCACCACCGCCTCGGCCGGCGCGAAGGAGTAGGACGCCCAAGGCGAGGGGTTATTGGAAAGATGGTGCACCCGATGGAACACCGCGAAGAGCCGCGGATGGTGCATCAGGCGATGGGTCCAATAGAACCAGGTGTCATGCAGTACGATCGTGCAGGCGATGCTGCCCCAGAACCAAACGATGCTGTGTTGGTTGATCTGCCAATACATCTGAGTCCAACCGGACCGCGCCGCCAGGATGGTGCTGGCTCCGACCAATCCGAAGATGAACAAAGTCTGCAAGGAATAGCGGATTTCCCGTCGGATATCGGCAGACCCTGGAAAATGGGGGATGATCTTGCGATGGGCCCAGCGTTGCCGGAACCACCAATAGCCCAGAACCCAACCAATCCCCGCGAAGATCAAGTAGCGCAGCGTGGCATCGACCGTGGTGGCTCCAGCGATCTTGAAGAAGCTCCAGGGCGAATTGAGGACGCGCTCCAGCGGTGTCATTGCGGTTGATTCTGATCCGTCGCCGATTCGGTGGCGATGCCTTCTTGAACACCGGAGATATTCGACTCGGACGTTCCCTTCGATTCGCGTTCAAGCGATGGGGGCACACTGGCTTTGAGTCCGTGCAACTGGCAAGCCGGATGAGTTTTTGGATAATCTCTCGAGTGCTGATGGCGGGGTTGTCTTGCGCCTTCAGTGACTGCTTCAGCATTTCGCCAAAAATATGGCTCCGCGGTAGCTTGCGTTTGGATCGCTCCTTCAGCTTCTTTCCGAGGATCGAGCCATCGTTCTTCAGCCGCTCGTCATCCATCGCGAAGTCCTTGATCGTGAAGGACTCGATGATGCCGGTGGCCCACTTTCGGAATTGGACCGCCCGCCCGGAGTTGACCTTGTAGCCAATAGCGATGATGGCCGAGAGGTTGTAGTGGCCCATGGCGTATGACTTTCCGTCGGCGGCAGTTATCCGAAAAAATTGGAGTACTGACCCCTCCTCCAACTCGTGGTCAGCAAAGATCGTCTTGAGGTGGTAGCTGATTGTGCGGACGTCTGCGTCATACAGCGACCCCATCATCTTCTGGCTCAGCCAGACATTCTCCTACGCGTACACCGCCTCTTCGCCTCCCTGATCGGACGCAGCGATAAACGTCGGGTATTCCGCTGCCGAGGACCCGACCAAGGATGCAGCCG
Organism: Akkermansia muciniphila; assembly: GCA_945883815.1. Lineage (GTDB taxonomy): Bacteria > Verrucomicrobiota > Verrucomicrobiia > Limisphaerales > UBA9464 > SXXZ01. The sequence continues at coordinate 47,386 of CAMCYJ010000005.1, forward strand.
ACTTCCGCTTGCCACGCCCACCGGGCTGGGGAGAGGAATCGCTCATGGGCTCCTTGTGGATTGGAATCGGCGTTGGTGAAGAGTACCGAAGGGGAGTGCCAAAATAGGGAGTCCTTTCTGCGTGTCCATCGCGACAACCCTGGGCGGTACTAATGATGCTTGAGTTGGAACCTGAAATGCCGCGACAACGGGATGATGAGCCTTTGTGAGCCTAATGGGCCCAACAAAAAGGCCGCTTTCCCGAAGGAAAACGGCCTGAAAGTTGGTTGCGGGGCTAGGATTTGAACCTAGGACCTTCAGGTTATGAGCCTGACGAGCTACCGGGCTGCTCCACCCCGCGATCCCGAGGCGCAAAGTGATACGGGATGGTGGCCTCTACGGCAAGGATGAAGGCGAAGTTTCTTCAGACAAGTCGCTGACGGGAGGCCCGGCAGGAGGCTCCCAAAGACCCCCTCGTCCGACGGCGATCAGCGTCCCAGCGCCTTGCGCTCGACCTTCTTGATTTCTTTGGCCAATGCCGGGCCCCGGGTCTGTGGGGGCAGGAAAGAGTTGGCCCACTCCGGTGCGGGAGCCCCGGTTGGCAGGGCTTTTACCAGGCTTTGAAGGGCCTCCGAGGTGTATCCGCTTCGTGCTGCCAACTGAGTGCCTCCGCGCAGCGCTTCGAGGGCTTGGGCATCGCTGAGGGAGGTCGCAACGGGCGTTGAACCGATGCTGGCGGAATCTACCCCCGGTTGGACCAGTGAGGTGCGGATCAGTTCGGTGGCCACCAAGGTCGCGGCCAGTTGATTGAAGGCCGTCAATTGCTGGTTCCGGTCATCGGTCACCGGCTTGCGGGCCTTTTTGGTCGGAATTTCCGCGGGATCGGGCAATGCCGCCACGCCGCTCGGTGCATCGGCACAACGCCGCAGGAATTCGGCGAGATAACCCGGGCAGTCGGAGTCACGGCCAATCGCCACGGCCAGGCGGGACCACAGTTCCAGCGTGTCTTCGCTCACCAACACTTGCCTGCCCTGGGTTACCAGCCTCGGGCTCTTGCCCTCTGTCACCCGCACCGGCGGTTGGGCCAAGGCAGATCGTTGCGGCGGGGTTAGTGTTTCGATCAGGCGGCCATTGATCTTTTCGACCCACGGACGCCATTCAGACTCGGCGTTGAGTCGGAAAAAACCGACGTGGATGAACACGAGGGACAGGCAAAAGAGGCGGGTCATGGTGTCCGGTCAGTCGTACTTTATTACTCAGGCATGACCCAGATTCTTGAGGATTTCAACCGTCGAGTGAGCCTTGTTCAGGGTGTAGAAGTGCACGCCCGGAGCGCCCCCTCGGATGAGTTCCTCGATTTGCCGTGTGCAGTATTCGATGCCGAAGGCGGTCACGGCGGCATCGTCGTCGCCCAAGGTTTCGAGGCGGGAGAGGAAGTGCTCGGGTAACCGCGCGCCGCAGAGGGCCGTGAACTTCTTGGTTTGGTTGCGTGCCACGACGGGCAGGAGGCCCGGAATCAACGGCACATCCACGCCGAGCGTCTTGGTCAGATGGTCCCGCATGGCGAAGTAGTCGTCGTTGTTGAAGAACAACTGGGTTACCACAAAATCCGCTCCTTGGCGGATCTTGTCGGCCAAATGCTGCCAGTCTTGATGTTTGCCGGCAGTTTGGGCGATGTGACCCTCTGGGAAACCGGCCGTGCCAATGCTGACGCCCCCCAATTCCCGCAGGTAAGCCACGAGTTCCGAGGAATACTGGAAGCCGCCCTCGGTTTGAACCCAGTCACCGGAACCGCCCGGCGGATCTCCCCGCAGTGCCAGAATATTCCGCACACCGCGCGCCTTGGCTTCGTCGATGACCGATCCCAGTTCGGCCTTGCTGGCGTTGACGCAGGTCAGGTGCATCACCGTCGTCAATCCGAAGTCGCGCTGGATGCGCTCGACGATCCCCAGGGTCTTCTCTCGGGTAGACCCGCCGGCACCGTAGGTTACCGAACAGTAGTCCGGCCGAGCGGCCAAAAGGGCAGGGAGGGTCTTCTCGAACAACGCCCGCTCGCCCTCCTCGGTCTTGGGCGGAAAGAACTCAATGGAATACGAGGGACGGCCCCGTCCGGCGTTCTCCCGGTGGATCTCGTGGATGTGGCGGATCATTGGTGCTGATGGTGTAAGGTTCGGGTGGGGAATCAAGAGTCAAATCAATCAATCCTGATGGGATGATATGTATACCGGGAGTCTCCAGTGACAGGTCCGCAGTTTGAGCAAGGCCTGAATCGCCGCTTTTGGGCTCGGCAGCGACGTTGCCCCTAGTGCGGACCCAGGTCTTTTGGCCGGCGATCACAACAGAGTGACAGGTTCAAAGTGTTGGTTCGGCCCCGATCACAACAGAGTGACAGGTTCAAAGTGTTGGTTCGGCCCAGCCTTGGCGCGGGGTGGTGATAAAGTGACAGGTTCAAAGTACTCGAAGGTCTGGCCGGGTAGACTTTAGACCTGCCTTGGGCCCGGAGCGGGCTTGAGTTGGCGGGCACAACCGTCTAGCACAGGCGCATGACACGCCGAAAGTTTCTCCAGACGGGCGCAGCCTTGTCGGCCGCGACCTTTGTTCCCACGACCTTCGCCCAAGACAAAGCCCTGCGGGTGGGCTTGATTGGCACGGGTTGGTACGGCAAGTGCGATTTGCTGCGACTCATTCAGGTCGCCCCGGTGGACGTGGTTTCGCTGTGCGATGTCGATCGCCGTATGCTGGCCGATGCAGCCGCCCTAGTGGCCCAGCGGCAGAAGTCCGGCAAGCAGCCTCGGACTTACGGCGATTACCGGAAGATGCTGGCCGAGAAAGATTTGGATGTGGTGCTCATCGGCACTCCGGATCACTGGCACGCTCTGCCGATGATCGAGGCCTGCAAGGCGGGCGCGGACATCTACGTGCAGAAGCCGACGGGCGTGGATATCGTCGAGAGCCAAGCCATGGTGGCGGCCGCCCGGAAATACGGCCGGACGGTGCAAGTGGGCACCCAGCGTCGCAGCACCCCCCACCTCATCGAGGCCCGCGATCGTATTTTGCGCGAGGGCAAGTTGGGCAACATCGCCCACGTGGAAATTTGCTGCTACTGGCACATGCGAGCCCGCGACACGCTGGCCAGCGCCCCGGATACCACCGCTCCGGAATGGCTGGATTATGAGATGTGGACCGGCCCGGCCCCGATGCGGCCTTACAACAAAATGGTGCATCCCCGCGGATGGCGGGCGTTCATGGAGTACGGCAATGGCATCGTGGGTGACATGTGCATCCACATGCTGGACATGGTGCGCTGGATGATGGACCTCGGATGGCCCGTCTCGGTGAGCTCCAACGGCGGCATCCTGGTGGACAAGGCCAGCCGGGCCAACATCACTGATACTCAGACCGCGACCTTCGACTTCGGCAACCTCCAGGTGCGCTGGACGCACCGGACCTGGGGTGAGGGCGGCGATCCCAAATACCCCTGGAGTGCGACCTTCTACGGCGACAAGGGAACCCTCAAAGCCAGCGTCTTCGGCTACGACTACACGCCGCAGGGCCCCGGCAATCCGGTGCACAAAGATGTCGGCATGGAGCTCGATCAGTATCCGGAGGACCAGACCGAGAAGGACTTGGAGAAGCACTGCGCTCCGGCCATCCGCGGTCACATGCGCAATTTGTTGGATTGCCGTAAGAGCGGAGCTAAGCCGGTGGCCGACATCGAGCAGGGGCACATTTCGACGGCCTCTTGCGTCCTGGCCAATTTGTCGCAGCAACTCGGCGGACGCACCCTGCGTTGGGATCCCAAGACCCACACCATTGTTGGGGACACCGAGGCCAATGGACTCCTGGCGCGCCCCTACCGCAGTCCGTGGGTGCATCCGACCGCCGCATCGGTGTGAGGATGAGTCACGGGCCAGGTCGGCCGATTCCAGCCGATAATGCCTTTGCGGCGTTTGTCATTTGCTGAGCAAGCGAAGGAGGATATTTTTTAGAAAATGTCTCGTTTTCCAGTTCCGGCCCCGGCAACTTCCACCCAAGTGACCAGTCAGAAAGCTCCATCAGCCCCCAGTTCGGGCGTTCGTCGCACCCAGGTTTTCACCTTGGTGGCAGTCCTAGTGCCTTGGATCGGTTTTATGACGGCCGCTGCGCTGGCGTGGAACAAGATCCTCCGCCCGTTGGATGTCATCCTCTTTGTGATCATGTATTTGATCGCTGGGTTTGGTGTCACTGGGGGCTACCACCGCCTCTTCACCCACCGCAGTTTCGCCTGCCCCGGATTCATCCGCGCTTTGTTTGGCATTGCCGGATCCATGGCTGTCCAAGGACCGCTGTTCTTCTGGGTGGCCACGCACCGTCGGCATCATCAGCACAGCGATGTGCAGGGCGACCCGCATTCGCCCCACGAACACGGTGAGGGCATGAAGGGCTTGATGCTCGGTTTCTGGCACTCTCACATGGGCTGGATGTTCCGCGGCGCTGACGCCATGACCGTTCGCAGCTTGCCCGACCTGTCCAAGGATCCGGTGGCTCGTGTGATCCACCGCGGCTTTGTTTGGTGGGCACTGGGCGGACTGGTCCTTCCCGGGATTCTCGGAGGCTTGATCACCCAGACTTGGATGGGGGCCTTGACGGGCTTCCTTTGGGGCGGCTTGGCCCGGGTGTTCATGGGACACCACGCGACTTGGAGTGTGAACTCCATTTGCCATCTTTGGGGTACCCGTCCGTTCAAGACTCGCGATGAGAGCCGCAACAACGCAGCCGTCGCGGTGGTTTCGCTCGGCGAGGGCTGGCACAATAATCACCACGCTCATCCGCAGTCGGCCCGGCATGGACTTCGCTGGTATCAGTTCGATTTGACCTGGATTTTGATCCGGATGCTCAATGTCTTCGGTTTGGCCTCGAATGTTCAGGTGGCCCACTGAGGCTCCCTGCGACGGGCTTTTCAGAAGATCTTTTTGATTTCAACCGAGTGCCTCTCTGAGATTTCTCGAGGGGTGTTCCTACAGCAACAGGGTCCGCTTCAATCGGTTTCACACCGATGAGACGGGCCCTGTTGGTTTTTAGACCTGATTTCAGGCCAGCTTTCGGGCGGCTTTCCCGACCGGTTTAGAAACCGGTTTAGGCCTTGCGATAGAAGGGCTTCTTGACCACTTCGGCGGCAAACCGCTTGCCTCGGATTTCGATCTGAAGGGCAGTTCCCGGGGTGGCGAAGGCGGGCGGAACGTAGGCCATGCCAATGCCCGCATTCAGAGTAGGGCTTTGGGTGCCGCTGACCACCGTGCCAACCGCGGCATCGGCCACCAAGACCGGATAGCCCGGACGAGGCGGGGCTGACTTTTCGGTCATCCGAAAAGCGACACACTTTTTGGAGGGCCCCCCTTCCTTTTGTTTCAACAGCGCAGAGCGTCCGACAAAGTCCCCCTTGTCCCAGGCGATGAAGAAGCCCAATCCGGCCTCCACCGGTGAGGTGTGTTCGTCGAGCTCGTGTCCGTAGAGGGGATAGCAGACTTCCGTCCGCAAGGTGTCTCGCGCTCCGAGGCCACAGGCGCGGATGCCTACGGAGGCCCCGGCGGCGAGGGCCGCTTGCCAGAGGGGTTCCAACAAGGCGTTGGGAGCCACCACCTCGAATCCATCCTCACCAGTGTAGCCGGTGCGGGCCAGCCAGAGAGCCTGACCGGCCCGGTCCCACCGTCCGATCTGATTCTTCTGGAGTGCCGAGGCCGGGACTCCGGCGGCACCGCCCAGTGAGGGACCGGGAAACAAGGCGTCGATGAACTCGGCCACCCGGGGCCCTTGAATGGCAATGGCGCCGGTGGTGTCCGAGGCGTGCTCCATGTGCACTTCAGCTCGATCCGGGAAAGCCTTCCAACGGGCCTCCAGCCAGGCGACGTCGGCGTCGATGCGGCCGGCATTGATGACGAGCAGGTAGGTTTCTTCGGCGACCCGGTAGGCGTACAAGTCATCGATGGTGCCTCCGGTTTCCAGGCACAGGTGGGTGTATTGGCCAAGGCCCACGGTCAGTTTCCGCAGATCGTTGGTGAGCAATCCATTGAGGAATGCCAAGGCCTTGGGTCCTTCGAACCAGACTTCGCCCATGTGGCTGATGTCGAAGACTCCGGCGGCCCGGCGTACCGCATGGTGCTCCTCGACGATCGAGGTGTACTGGACGGGCATTTCCCAGCCTCCGAACTCGATGAGCTTGCCGCCGAGTTGCTGGTGCGCTGCGAAGAGGGGGGTGCGTTTCAGAGACATGGATGGAATCGGAGCTGTGGCGGAGGTAATCGGCGACACCGGACAACCCAGAAGGACGGCGACGACGCTCTCAGCACAGGTTCCAACGATGCCCCTGAAACCTTCCAAATCCAACCCCGGGTTTTTGGCTCGGAATGAGCGTGTTCCGCGTCAGGCGACCACCGACCGAACGACTTCTCCGGCCACATCGGTCAGCCGGAAATTGCGCCCGTTGTTGAAGAAGGTGAGTCGCTCATGGTCCAGCCCCATCAGGTGCAGGATGGTGGCGTGCAGATCATTGACGCTGACCTTGTCGACCTCGGCCTTGTGGCCAAAGGGATCGGTGGCGCCGTGATGCACGCCGCCACGGACCCCGCCGCCGGCCATCCAATAAGTGAAGGCATGCGGGTTGTGGTCTCGACCCGGATTGCCGCCCTTTTGGGAAACGGGTAGTCGGCCGAACTCACCGCCCCAGATCACCAGCGTCTCGTCGAGCAGGCCCCGTTGTTCGAGATCGGCCAAGAGTCCGGCGATGGGTTGATCGGTCTCGCGGGCGAAACCCCGATGATTGCCGATGATGTCTTCGTGACCGTCCCAACTGCGCTGGTTGTCCATGCCGCCGGAGTAGATTTGAACGAAGCGGACGCCCCGTTCGACCATGCGGCGGGCCATCAGGCATTGGGCTGCGAAGTGACGGCAGTGGGATTGGTCCAAGCCATAGAGGTGTTTGAGATGTTCCGGCTCGCGCTCGATACCGAAGGCTTCTGGCGCAGCCGTTTGCATGCGGTAGGCCAATTCGAAGCTCTCGATCCGTGCTCCCAGTTCGCTTTCGGATCCAGCCTGGGCCAAGTGGTGCTGGTTGAGGGAGCGCAGCAAATCCAATTGGGCGCGTTGGGCCTCCGCATTCATGCCGGTCGCTCGATTGAGGTTGTCGATCGGGTCCCCCTTGGGCCGCAGCCAAGTGCCCTGATAGACGCTGGGTAGGAAGCCGGCGCCCCAGTTGCTGGCCTGTCCCTTGGGCAGCCCGCGGTCCAACGGATCGCTCATCACCACGAAGGAGGGCAGGTCGCGGCTTTCGCTGCCCAGGCCATAAGTCATCCAGGAGCCGACGCAGGGGAAGCCCATGCGCGTCGAGCCTGTGTTGATCATGAAAAGCGCGGGGCTGTGGTTGTTCGACTCGGTGTGGCAGGAGTGCAGGAAGGCCATCTTGTCCACATGCCGGGACAGGTGAGGAAACAGGTCGCTGGCCCAGGTGCCGCTCTGGCCGTGCTGGGCCCAAGCGAAGGGCGACTTCATCAAGGGCCCCACCGAGTCGGTGAAGAATCCGGTCTTTTTGTCGAAACCCGGCAACTCCTGACCGTGGCGGCGGGTCAGCTCCGGCTTGTAGTCCCAGGTGTCCACTTGGCTTGGGCCCCCGTTCATGAAGAGCCAGATTACCGATTTGGCCCGGGTCTTGAGTTGCGGGGGCCGAGGGGCCAGAGGGTCGCCCGAAGGGGCGGCCATCGCCCGGGGCATCAGCAGTCGCTGGTCATCGAGCAATCCGGCCAAGGCCAGCAGGCCGGCACCGTGACCGGCACGGCGGAACAGGTCGCGACGCGAAAGGAGGCCGTTCAGAGCAGTAGGGGGATTCATGGCGCGGTGGGGTTCTTGGGTCGGATGCCGGGAATGGGGACAGGGAAGACAGGGTTTTCAGCGACTTGATCTCGCAGGATTGCCTCGGCTTTGGCGATGAGTTCCGGGTGCCGGCCTGCGAGGTCGGTTTGTTCGTTGGGATCGCTCTTCAGGTTGTAGAGTTCCCAGGCTCCGGGTTGGGGCGTCTTGAGCCGCTGCCGGACCGCCTTGAAGTCGTTCATGCGCACGGCTACTTGGCCTCCGTACTCCGGGAAGACCCACACCATCGGGCGGTGCTGGCCTGGGTTTTTTCGGCCCATGAGCTGCGGCCAGAGGCTTTGCCCGTCCAGACCACGGGGAGTCTTCAGGTGGGCTGAGTCACACAGCGTGGGAAACCAGTCGGCGAAGTAGCTCGGCCGATCGTTCACCGAACCGGCTGGAATTCGCCCGGGAAGTCGGACAATCAGGGGGACTCGGAGACCGCCCTCATACACCGAGCCCTTGTAGCCCCGCAGGCCCGCCGTGCTGTTGAAGAAGCCCGAATCCACGCCTCCGGTGCCGAAGCGGGGGTTCTTGCCGGCCGGATGGGTGGTCCCGTTGTCGCTCGTGAAGACCACCAGTGTGCGGTCGGTCAGCCCGGCGGAATCCAAGGCCTGCATCACCCGGCCGACGTGGTCATCCAGGTCCGAAATCATGGCCGCGTAGGCGGCTCGAGGGCGGGGATGGGGCAGGTAGCCGTTTTGACCGCGGTAGGGCTCATCGTCCCAGGAGGTCGGGAAGCGATCGACCGACGCCTTCGGGGGATGCATTGCCACATGGGGCTCGATGAAGGCGAGGTAGAGGAAAAACCGGTCCTTCCGATGCTCGGCGATGAATTGCTCCGCCTCGGCGACCATCCGGGTCGGGGCATAATGTTCGGCCGTCTGCGCCTCCAGTCGCACCTCGCCCGAGGGTTGAGGGCGGTGGCCGGGGACTGGGTGGTCATTGAAGGGAACCCGCTCGGCATTTCGCCACAGGTGGGTCGGGTAATAGCTGTGGGCAAGCGACTGGCAGTTGTAGCCAAAGAAGAGGTCGAATCCCTGGGTGTTCGGATCACCGGTGCTGCCCACCGGGCCCAGGCCCCACTTGCCGATGGCCCCCGTGGCATAACCCGCCTTCCGGAAGACTTGGGCGACTGTCAGTGCCCGAGCACTGAGCGGATATTGCCCCTCTGTGAACTGGGGAAAGGTCTTCTGGGCCTGGATGTTGCCGCGGATCTCTGCATGGCCCATGTGGCGACCGGTCAGCAGCACGCAACGCGATGGCGCACAGACGGGAGCTCCACTGTAGTGGCGGGTGAAGCGCATGCCCTGCGAGGCCAACCGGTCGAGGTGGGGTGTTGGAATCTTTTGTTGGCCATAGCAACCCAACTCACCCCAGCCGAGGTCGTCGGCGAGAATGAAGACCACGTTGAGGGCCCGCTGGTCGGAGTTGATCCCGGCCGGTTCTGCCCATGCGGTTCGGACGAGAAGCAGCAGCAGAATCGACAGGCTGGCGAGCCATCTTTGGCCCTGCGGGAAGAGCGCCCCGAGTAAACGAGGATCAGTCCACATAGATCACCTCATTGAGACTGAGAAGGGTGTGGAGCAAGTCGATCGTGGCCAGCAACTCGGGCTGGGGGGCTCCGGAACTCCGATACCGCGCGCTCTGTCGGGATAGGAAGTCGAGGGAAGCCCGGGATTCCGCGGCGCTGGGAGGCCGCTGCACGGCTCGCTGGTAGGCGCTAGTAACCCATAGCGCCGGCTCAAGGGTCCTGCCTTGGGTCGATTGTTTGGCCCAATGAGTGGCCCACTCCCGGACTTTGGGGTTGTTCATGAGCCACAGGGCCTGGGGTGCAACGGTAGTTGCGGGTCGGGTGCCTTGGCTGACCAGGGGCTCCGGGGCATCGAAAATCTGCATGGCCGGGATCAATTGGCTCCGCTTGACCGTGAAGTAAATGCTCCGGCGGCGGCTGGATTCTTCGAGGGTGCCGGGACCAAACGGGGTCGCATCGAGCGCACCGGTGATGCAGAGCAGGGTGTCTCGAATGGCTTCGGCCTCCAGGCGGGCGGGAACGTGTCGGGAGAGTAGCGTGTTGTTCGGATCGCGTTGAGTCTTTGCTTCGGAGGGTGCCGAGGATTGGCGATAAGTGCGGCTGGTCATCATTAGCCGATGCAGCGGCTTGAGTCGCCAGCCGCCACGGATGAGTTCGCCGGCCAGCCAATCGAGCAGTTCCGGGTGCGAGGGTTTGGCACCTTGGACTCCGAAATCATTGGGCGTGGCAACAAGCCCCTGACCCAAGTGGTGTTGCCACAGTCGATTGACCATCACTCGGGCCAGGAGGTGGCCAGCGCCGTCCTGGCTGTCGGTCATCCAGAGGGCCAGCGAGCGGCGGCGGCCCGAAAACGGAGATCCGGCCGGTGGTTGCCAGCGCCACTGGGAATCCGAGTCAGGTGACTTCATGAGCACTTGCAGGAAGCTCTGGCTGGCGATCCCGCGTTTCTGGTCGGCGCTGCCTCGGTGCAAGAAATGGGTCTCCTGCAAGAAGTCTCCGCCCTGAGTGTGCATGCGAACGGCCGGATAGCCCTCGCCGCACATGAGGACCTGCGTCAGTTGGGGCTTGGGGCGGTCTTTCTCGTGGGCTTCGAGCCTTTGGTGGGCTTGGCGCCAGCCCTCGTCCGAAGTCTTCCACCAGCCCATCAGCGCGCTCCGGTCGCTGGACGGGAGTGAGGTAGGGCCGTTTCCTGGAGTCTGGAGTTGCTTCAGCAGACTGGCGATCCCAGCCGGAACGCCCTCCGAGTCGAATGGGGCCGCGGCCGTCGAGGTCACCGAAATGCGTGGTCGCCCGATGTGGTGGCGGCTGTTGACCTTGAACTCCAACTCGACAGTTAAGCGGACGCCTCCGGGCATGCGGATCGGAGACTCGAAATCCACAATGGCGGCCTGTCGGGTTCCGAACTTGGGGTCCACGGCCCATCCGGTGTGCGGGTCGTTGTCCAGCGACCCGGCGATGGACAGGTTGCCGGAGTTTTGTTCGAAGGTGGCTCGCGGTCGCACCAGACGGATTTCCTGCCGCTCACCTCCCGAAATGGGTTGGGCAAAAACCCGGATGCGGCTCAGCCCCAGGTTTCCATTGTCGGCCCGACCGGGTCCGCCATGTGGCAGGCTTGGATCGGGCAGCGCCTCCAATCGCAGCGATCGCAGCATCGAGCTCGGGCTTTGCCCGGTGACGGTATAGGTGTCGTGGTCGGCGTTCTTGCCCTCGGCCAAGACGGATCCGTCGGCCATCGGTTTGAAGTGGGCGCCGCTCTGGGACTTCCAGTCCGGGGACTCCAGCAATTCCCAGTCGGCCGGGGCCTTCGGTGCGGTCCCGGATCCCAGCCACGTCTCGAAGCGTCCCGGGAGCACCGTCTGCTCATACCGGGTGAGTTCGGCCTGATATCGGGCATGCTCGGCCTCGAATGCGGCCTGGCGTCGTTGGGTTTGCTCCGGATTCAGGTCGAGTTGCCGCTGGCTTCGGACGGTCGTGGTGAAGGTGGACAGCAGTCGGTAGTAATCCCGAGTGGGAATGGGGTCGAACTTGTGATCATGGCACCGGGCACACCCCACGGTCAGACCCAGCATGGCTGAAGTTGTGGTGGACAGCATGTCGTCCATCGCGTCGTAGCGGGTCCGCTCCACCTCGTTGGCTGTGATTTGCGTGGGGAACACTCCGGCTCCGAGAAACCCTGTGGCCATCAATGCCAGCGGGTTCTCCGGCTCGAACTCGTCACCGGCCAGCTGCCACTGCACGAATTGGTCGTAGGGCATGTCTGCATTCAGAGCCTTGATGACAAAATCCCGGAAGTGATGGGCTCCGGGACGGTCGTAGTCGTGTTCGAATCCGGAGCTTTCGGCGAATCGGGCCACATCCAACCAATGCCGCGCCCAGCGTTCGCCGTGCTGAGGTTTGGCCAGCAGAAGGTCAATCGCCCGTTCCCAGGCTCCAGGGGTGGAATCTTGTTCAAAGGCCACCAGAGCCTCCGGGGTCGGGGGCAGGCCGAGCAGGTCGAAGGAAGCCCGGCGGAGCAGGGTGCGTCGATCGGCCTCGGGATTGAGCGACAGAGTCTTTTCGCTCAGGCGGGCCTGAATGAAGGCATCGATCGGGTGGGAACCTGCCGAGGGGATTTCCGGGGGCGTGACCTGGGCCAGCGTTTGGTAGGGCCATCCGGTGAAGGGTTTGAGCGTCTTTGAATCGGACCCAGACTGGGTTCCGCTGGAGCGTCCGGCAATGAGCGGGCCGTCATAGGGGGCTCCGTTGTGGATCCACTCGGAGAGGGCTTGGACCGAGGCCTCGGGCAAAGGCTCTCCCTTGGAGGGCATGTGGGGCTTCTCGGTGCGGGAGACCAAGCGGACCAGCTTGCTGCCCGGCCCGTCAAACAGGCGGATGGCCAAACCCTCGGCTCCGCCCTTCAAAAGATCTTCGCGGGTGGCCAAACTGAAGTCGCTTTGGACCTTTTCGCCGCCGTGGCATTTCAGGCAGTGGGTGGTCAGGAGCGGTCGGATTTCCTTTCGGAACAGCTCCAGGCCGCGGTTAAAGCGTTCCGCGTGGTCTGCCGGAAGGGGAACGGCAAGTTCAGCGGCCGCCAATCGAAAGCTCACGATCAGAAGTCCGAGTGTTGCGGCAAATGGGCCGAAATACCGCACCAGGTGGGGAGGGACAGTCATGGCATCGGGAGGATCGATGAGTTTTGTTTTGTCGGAGCCTCAGATGCAACTCCGGGATGAATGGATCGAAGGTCAATCTTTGGCATCCACTTCCGGCGGGGGTTTCTGATAGTCTCTCTCTCGTGATCGCTGACTATCTTGACCAGTGCCGCAGTCTTCTGGACACGGCCGTCGCCCAAGAGGAGACCATCGCGGAGGCTGCGAGCCTCTTTGCCGAGACTATCTTGGCCGGCCGAATGGTGCATTGTTTTGGCTCCGGCCATAGCCGCATCCTCGTTGAGGAAATGTGGCCCCGGTACGGTTCGTTTCCAGGGTTCAACCCCATTGTGGAGCTTTCCCTGAGCTTCCACAACCTCGTGGTGGGTGCCAATGGACAGCGGCAGGCGATGTTCCTGGAGAACGTCCACGGACTGGCCGCCCGCATCCTCCGCAACTACGACCTTTCCCCCAAGGATACCGCCTTGGTGGCCTCTTCTTCGGGATGCAATCTGGTGCCCATTGAAATGGCCGAGGAGTTCAAGCGTCGGGGTGTGAAGGTGGTGGCCATCATCTCCAAAGCCCACAGCGAGGCCAGCCGCAGCCAGCGTCGTGATGGACGCAAGCTGCAGGACTTCGCCGACGTTGTTCTCGACACCGGAGCTCCGGTGGGCGACGCCATGATCGAGGTTCCTGGCCTCGAAACCCCCGTGGGCCCGGGCTCCACCATTGGTGGGTGCATGCTCATCAATGCCATCAAGGTCGAGGTCGCCGCGCTGCTCACCGAGGCCGGAAAGCCGCCGACAGTGCTCACGGCGCCCGCGCTGGTGGGCAATGAGAAGGCTTCCCAATTGTTCGAATCGGCCTACGACGAGCATGCCCGCCGCTTGGCCAAGTTGTATGCCCACATCGGTGAGGCTTCGACCGAGGCCCCGGCCGCCCGGCCGCGCCGCGAAGCCCGCCCGGAGCGCACCGAAGATCGCCCGCGTGAAGAGCGGAGTCCGGAACGTGCTCGCGATGACCGTGGAGAGCGCTCTGGAGGCCGTGAAGGCGGACGGGGTCGCGGGGGTGATCGCGATACACGCGGTGGAGCCCGTGAGAGCGCCGCGCCGCGTGAGAGCGTGGCGCCTCGCGAGGTTCGGGAAGTTCGTGAGGTTCGTGAGGTTCGGGAACCGCGTGAGGTCCGCGAAGTTCGTGAAGTTCGCGAGGTGCGTGAGGTTCGGGAACCGCGCGAGGTGCGTGAGCCGCGTGAAGAATTCCGGGGGCGTGCCGCCGAACGCGGTGCCAGTGAGCGGGGTGAACGTCCCGACCGTGGTGGCGAACGCAGCGAGGGTGGCCGTGCGCCTCGTCGCATGGAGGAGCCTTCGGAGCCTCCTCAACGAGCCCCGCAGCCCCAGGCGGAGTCCGCTCCCGAGTCTTTCGGAGGGACCGCTTCTGTCGAGACGCCCAAGCCGGCCAATTGGGACCGCATGGACGACATTGAACGTCGTCTCTGGTTGCGCGAGAACGGTCAGGCTCCGGCTCCTGCACCCCGTCCGGAGGGTGGCGAGCGCCGCGGACGTGAGGATCGTGGGCGCGACACTGGCAATCGCCGGGGTGGTCGTGGTCGCAGGAACTAAAACCGTTCAACCATGGCGGTCCTCCTGGTCGAGTGCCCCGATCAACGGGGCTTGGTACACGCCATTAGTGGCGTGCTGCTCCGCCATGGTTGCAATCTGGTCGGCAATCAGGAGTTCGTAGATGCCGCGTCGGGGCGCTTCTACATGCGCACCGAGTTTGACGGATCTCAGGGCTCAGCCACCGGGCAACAGCTCGTGGCGGAGACCCTGGCCAGTCTGCCGACCGGAGCGCAGGTCCGATTGGCGCAGCCCGGTCCCAAGCGGATCGTGGTGTTGGCCTCCCGCGAACACCACTGCCTGGCAGATCTGCTGATTCGCCATCAGTTCGGGGGCATCAACGCCCGAATTGAAGCCGTGGTCAGCAACCATGCCCTGATGGGCGACCTGGTCCGCAAGTTTGAGGTGCCTTTCCATCACGTTCCCGCCGAAGGGTTGGACCGGATGGCCCATGAGGCTGCCGTGCGGCGTATCCTGGATGGAATCCAGCCGGAGTTCCTCGTCTTGGCCAAATACATGCGGGTGTTGTCGCACGATTTTGTGGGCCAATACCCGTCGCGGATCATCAATATCCACCATTCCTTCCTTCCGGCCTTTGTGGGGGCCAAGCCCTACCATCAGGCCTTCCAGCGTGGGGTGAAGGTCATTGGGGCCACAGCCCATCTGGTGACCGATGACTTGGATGCCGGTCCAATTTTAGTCCAGCAAGTGATCCCTGTGGACCATACGCATGCCGCCGATGATCTCGTCCGGGCTGGACGCGACGTGGAGCAATTCGCCTTGGCGCAGGCGCTCCGGTTGGTCTTCGAAGACCGCGTGTTCTTGGCAGGCAACCGGACTGTCATCTTCGACTGAGCCGCATCCGTTGTCCGAGTCTTCTGTTGCCGGAGTCCCTATCCACCCCATGAATCAGAACCCACTGCGAACCTCGGTCATCGGCAGTTATCCGTTTCCTGCCTGGTTGGAGCATGCCTCGCAACATCTGGACCGTTTTGGTGCGGAGGACCGGCTTGAACTGCAATCCGATGCGGTGACCTGTGCGGTGAAGGATCAGTTGGCCGCCGGCTTGGATGTCATCACCGATGGCGAACAAACCCGCTTGGACTTCAATCTCAGCTTCTACGGCTACCTCCAGGGAATTGATCTCGAGTCGGCCTCGCCCCGTCGTTGGGGCCCTCCCGCCCACGATCAACGGGGACGCCACGCGGTGGTGGCTCCATTGCTGGCCCCCCGCGGACTCGGAGCGGTCGAGGAATACCGTCGATTGGAGACCGTCGCCCGCGAATTGGGAGCGGCCGGCCGGGTGGCGCTCAAGGCGTCGATCCCGGGTCCCTACACCCTGTCAGGCCGCCTCTTGCCCAACGCCGATCTGGGCTACCCGGACCGCTGGTCCCTGACCGAAGCGCTCCTGCCTCTGGTGCGTCAAGAATTGGAAGCGTTGGTGGCGGCGGGATGCCGCGAGATCAGCGTCGATGAGCCCTCGATGAGTTGCTATGGCTACCGGGAAGACGTCCGCCGGTTTGTGGACATCTTCAACCGGACGGTGGAAACGGTCACCGGCAAGACCCGGGTTTGCATGCACCTCTGCTTCGGCAACTACAAAGCTCGGGCCATCGGTCCGCGGCAGATTGCTCCGTTGTTTCCGGCCTTCCTGGACATGCACTGCGATGAGATGCACGTGGAGATGGCCAGTCGGGAGTTTTCGGAATTGGAGTTGATCGCGCAGGTGGCTCGGCATCGCGATGTGGCCGTGGGTATCGTGGACGTGAAGAGCTACTACATCGAGACGCCGGAGGACATCGCCGCCCGCGTGCGTCGGTGCCTGGAACATGTCCCGGCGGACCGGTTGGTTTTGGCTCCGGATTGCGGACTCAGTCAGACGGCTCGCTGGGCGGCGCGACGCAAGCTGCTGGCGCTGTGTGCCGGTGCGGCTCTGGTGCGACGAACTCTTTGAAAAACATGGGCTTCGCTGCACGTCATCCGAAGGGACTTGAGGAGCTGCGATGATCCGCCCCATACAGCAGGACGACGTGTTTCTGGCCGATGTGGATCGGGCCCAGGGCTCGGCGGCACCGGATTCGCTGCACGTGTGGTGGTTGGGTCAAAGCGGATTTCTGCTGCAGTGGCAAGGGCATCGCCTGCTGCTCGATCCGTACCTTTCCGACTCCCTGACCCGCAAATACGCCGCCACCGACAAGCCTCATGTGCGCATGACCGAACGGGTGGTGGATCCTTCCCGCCTATCAGGCATCACCGTCGTCACGGCTAGCCATGCTCACACCGACCACCTCGATCCGGAAACCCTTGTCCCGTTGGTCCGCTCCAACCCGGGCCTGTGCCTAGTATTTCCCGAGGCCATTCGCAGTTTGGCCGCTGCCCGATCTGGCCTGCCTCCCGAGTCGATGATCGGCCTGGACGCCCCGTCGCCCGGCCGGACTGTGGGACCCGGATCGATTTCGGAAGCAACCGTCGGCCCCTTTCGGATTCAGGCAGTGCCTGCGGCCCATGAGGCGTTGGATTGCGACCCGCAGGGCCGCTTGTCTTGCCTAGGTTTCGTCATTCGGATGGGTTCCTGGACCCTCTATCATTCGGGCGACACGATCCTGTTCCCGGGATTGACAGACTACTTGCGGGAAGCCCGGATCGATTTGGCCTTTCTGCCCATCAACGGTCGATCTGCTGAACGCCGGGTCGCGGGCAACCTTTGGGGCCACGAGGCCGCCACGCTGGCCCATCAAGCGGGCATGGGCTCTGTTGTCCCGTGCCATTATGAACTATTTGAGTTCAATACGGCTTCGCCAGCGGAGTTTGAAGCCCGATGCCAGGCCCTTCAGCAGCCCTATCATCGGCTTCAGGCGGGTGGGCGGCTGACGCTCGGGCCGCGTTCGCGTCCTTGACTCTCCGAAGACCCCTCCTAGCTTGCCGCCGACATGGAGTCACCCCTCCCCTCTCAAGAAGGTTCATCCGAAGATCAGGAACGGTTGGTCGCGTTGAAAGCGTTTCGATCCGCAGGGAAGGGGAGTTGGGCTTCGGTCCCTGATGCCGAGTGGAACGATTGGAAATGGCAGCTCAAGAATCGCGTCACCCGGATTGAGCAGTTGGAGCGTCTATTGCCGAGCATGACCCGTGAGGAGCGAGCCGGAGTGCTGCTGGCCGGTGAGTCCAAGCTGGCGTTGGCCATCACTCCGTCGTTTTTCAACCTCATCGACGCTTCGGACGAGTTTTGTCCGATCCGCCGTCAGGTCATCCCCCGAGTGGAAGAAACCACCACCGCTCCATGGGAAACCTTGGACCCGGTGGGCGAAGACGATCATTCGCCGGTGCCGGGTTTGGTGCACCGGTATCCCGACCGGGTGCTGTTTCTGGTGACCGATCGGTGCGCGGCCTACTGCCGTTACTGCACCCGTTCCCGATTGGTGAGCAACGCCAGTGGCTATGATTTTCATCCCGAGTTCGATCGCCAAATCGCCTACATCGCCGAGCACACCGAGATTCGGGACGTGCTGCTCAGTGGTGGCGATCCGTTGCTCTTCAATGACGAAAAACTGGAGTACTTGCTGGGGCGGTTGAGGGCCATTCCTCATGTTGAGTTCCTGCGGATTGGCAGTCGGGTCCCGATTTTTCTACCCCAGCGGATCACCCCGGAGCTGTGTGCCATGCTGCGGCAGTTTCACCCGCTCTTTGTCAGCATTCACACCAATCACCCTCGGGAACTAACAACCGAAGTCCGCGAGGCGTTGGGTCGAATGGCCGATGCGGGCATTCCCTTGGGCAACCAGTCGGTTCTGCTCCGTCATGTGAACGATGAACCGGTGGTCATGAAGGCGCTCGTCCAGAAGCTCCTGCTGTGCCGGGTCCGTCCGTATTACATCTACCAGTGCGACCTCATCGCGGGCAGTGCCCACTTGCGGTCCACGGTGTCACGGGGCTTGGAAATCATGGACTCCTTGAGGGGGCACACGACGGGGTATGCCGTGCCGCAATACGTCATCGATGCACCGGGCGGCGGCGGCAAAATTCCGGTCAATCCCGGCTACATTTTGCGCAAATCCGCCACCAAGGTGATCCTTCGAAATTTCGAAGGGAAGGTCTTCGAATACCCGGAGGTGCCGGAGGTCGCCGCCATGGCACCGCTCAGCGATTCTTCAATGGCCCTTGGCAAGGACTGATCCGGTGTCCGAGCCTCCTTTGTCCGAGGCTTCAGAAAGAACCTGCCCGCATTTTGGACAATGCCGGTAGTCGGAGGGGCTGACACGACTGCAGGCGGGGCAGGTGAGTTGGGACGATTTGTTTCTCCGGTGGATCCACAGATTGCGGAGATACGGGATCCAGGAGAAGGCCTGTCCCGCAATGAACACGCTGTCCCGTCGCTGAATGGCATAGCTGAGCAGAATCAGTGAACCGATTAGGCTCAGCCACCAGAATGCCTGCGGAATGACCACGCGCCGCAGCCGTTCGGTGGCATACCATTGAACGACGAACCGGCTGAAAAAAATGGCGTTGCCCACCCATCCCACCACCTTCCAGGCATGCCACTCGATCCCCAGAAAACGTCCCTCGATCCACATCAATCCTAAGCCAGCCAACCAATCCATGGAGGCAGCATGGAAAAGAAAGATGCAGTTGGCGCGGAAATTCTTTTGACGGAGGTGGGTCTTTTCCGTTAGACAGACCGCTCCTCGGTAGGTGAAACCGTTTTCATCCTGAGGTTCAACACCAACGCGGGAGGACTCCGGTCCGCATGAACCGCAACAAAAATGCCTAGCAAACGTTACAAAAAGGCCCTGTCCCTCGTGGACTCCAGCAAGGCCTACCCCCTCAGCGCCGCCGTTGAGGTCCTCGCCAAGTTCCCCAAAGCCAAGTTCAACGAAACCGTTGACCTGGCCTTCCGCCTCGGAGTCGATCCGAAGCAGTCCGACCAGATGGTCCGCGGAACCACCCCGCTGCCCCATGGCGCCGGCAAGACCGTCCGTGTGCTCGTGTTCACCAAGCCCGGTGCTCCGGCCGAGGCCGCCCGCGCCGCCGGTGCCGAGTTTGTCGGCTTCGAGGACATGATCAAGAAGTGCGTTGACGGTTGGACCGACTTCGATGTCGCCATCGCCACCCCCGAAGCCATGACCGAAGTGCGTAAGCTCGGTAAGGTTCTCGGACCTCGCGGCTTGATGCCGAACCCCAAGACCGGAACCGTGACCGATGACACCGGCAAGGCTGTCCGTGAGGTCAAAGCCGGTCGTGTGGAGTTCAAGGTTGACAAGGCTGGCAACATCCACGTTCCGGTGGGCAAGGCCAGCTTCACTCCGCTCCAGATTGCCGAGAACGCCCGTACCGTGGTCGAGGCCGTCTATCGTGCCCGTCCCTCGAGCGTCAAGGGTCTCTACGTCCGCAGCGTTACGCTGTCGTTGACCATGAGTCCTCCGGTATCTGTGGAACTCAAGGAATTCGTCTCCGCCTAAACTCAACTTCCCTTACTGCAACATACCATGCGCGCAGAAAAGAAGCTCATCTCGGCGGAATATGTGGCCCGCCTCAACGCCTCGCCGTTTTTCCTGGTTGTCGACTACAAGGGTCTGACCGTCCAGAAATTCACGGAACTCCGCAAGCGCCTGATCAAGGCCGGTGGTGAGGTTCACGTGGTGAAGAACACCATTTTCAGCATCGCCGCCAAGGAAGCCGGCCTGGCAGACTTGTCTGGCATGCTGTCCGGCCAGTTGGCCGCAGTGACCGGCAACAAGGACATCGCCGCCGTCGCGAAGGTCATCAAGGCCTTCCAGGCCGAGTTCGATAAGCCCAAGCTCCAGTTCGGCGTTCTCGGCAACAAGCCGCTTTCGGCTGACGAAGTGCGCGCCATCGCCGATCTCCCGCCTCTGCAGGAGATTCAAGGCAAGATCCTCGGACTGTTGCAGGCTCCGGCCCAGAAGCTGGCGGCTCTTATCAACACTCCGGGAACCCAAGTCGCCCGCGTCATCGGAGCCTACGCCGAGAAATCGGCCTAGTCGTTCGACTCGAATTTTTCACTCTTTTCGTCTCAGGCACGGTGCTTGGGCGGAATTCAACGAAACAATAGTAAATCGTCGGTCCACAGGCAGTGGACTAATTCGGAGCGGCCGCTCTGGCGACGAGACGAAAAACAAGAAATACAATGGCAGACATCAATAATATCGTCGAAGAACTGAGCAAGCTCACCGTTCTCGAAGCCGCCGAACTGGTGAAGGCTCTCGAGACCAAGTGGGGCGTGACCGCCGCCGCTCCTGTGGCCGTTGCCGCCGCCGCCCCTGCTGGCGGTGGAGCCGCTGCCCCGGCCGCTGAAGCCAAGACCACCTTCGATGTGTGGCTCGCTTCGGTTCCTGCCGACAAGAAGATCGGCGTGATCAAGGCCGTCCGTGAGGTCAAGGCCGGTCTCGGTCTGGCTGAGGCGAAGGCCCTGGTCGAAGGCGCTCCCAAGCTGCTGCTCGAAGGAGCCAACAAGGCCGATTCCGATGCCGCCGCCAAGAAGATCGAAGAGGCTGGTGGTAAGGTTGAGCTGAAGTAATTTTGCAAGCCGTGCGTCGGGTGTTACTGTGAAGTCACCCGGCGCGCGGTTCTATTTTTTCACCACTCCGCTTGAGGTCTGAAATCTGTCAAAATCTCGGAGAGTGGCGTCGGTAATGTCCGTTTTCGGTCAACCAAAGGCATAGGTCACCAGTTTTGTACGGCTTGAAATAGTGTTTCAGTAGGACGAGTTCCGGAGAAGTCGAAAGAGCCTTCATCGGATCTCGTCGTATTGTATTTTACGGCGAAAACAGTCTCAAGGCAGGTGTCGCAGAAATCCCCGAGTCACGAGGTCGCAATGGCAACGAAACAATCCGAGCGAATTAATTTCGGCAAGATCAAGGAAGTCATCGCCCCCCCTAACCTGATCGAGATCCAGCTCGACTCGTATCGCGAATTCCTTCAGTCCAACCTGTCCGCGTCCAAGCGCCGGAATCTCGGGTTGCAGGCGGTCTTCACCGAAGTTTTCCCCATCGAAAGCTATGACGGCAAAACCGTTCTGGACTTCCACTCCTACGACATCCAGGAGCCGAAGATCGACTGGTTGGAGTGTCTCCGTGAGGGCTTGACCTTTGGAGCTCCGCTGTACGTCACCTTCCTCTTGAAGGAAGAAAAGGGAACCAAGGAGGAGAAGGTATTCATGGGCGAAATTCCGCTCATGACCCCTCAGGGCACCTTCGTTATCAATGGTGCCGAGCGTGTCATCGTCAGCCAATTGCACCGTTCACCCGGTCTGGCTTTCGAGACCACCCAACATCCGAACGGCAAGACCCTCCACAGCTTCCGGATCATCCCGGACCGCGGATCTTGGTATGAGGCCCAGTTCGACACCAGCGACCTGCTCTACGTTTACTTGGACCGCAAGAAGCGCCGTCGCAAGTTCCTCACGACCACCTTCTTCCGGGCGCTGTTTACCTTGGCCGAGGCCAAATTCGACGCCGATCCCAAGACCTCGCCGGACAAGCTCGGCAGTGACGGCGATATCCTGAAGTTGTTCTACTCGATCAAGGACGTCGCCGTGAAGGACGCCGAGAAGATCGAAGAAATCCAGAACATGGTCCTCGTGGAGGACGCCCTCGACGTCGATCGTGGCATCGTTGTCGCCCGTGCCTTCGAGCCGCTGTCCAAAGCGGTCGTGCGACAGATTGCCGATCTTGGAGTCTCCAAGATTCGCGTCGTCGATACCTCGGTGGACGACGGCATCATCATCAAGTGCCTCAAGAAAGACCCGACCAAGAACGCGGAAGAGGCCCTCAAGGATATCTACCGTCGTCTCCGGCCTGGGGATCCTCCCACCGCGGCCAACGCCAAGGCCCTCATCAAGCGCTTGTTCTTCGATGCCAAGCGCTACGATCTCGGTCGGGTGGGTCGCTACAAGATCAACCAGAAGCTCAACTTCAAGGACAACGGTGAGGATCGCATCCTCCGCGGGCGTGACCTGCTGGAAGCGACCAAGTACCTGCTGCGCCTGAAGAAGGGGCAGGGGAGCGTTGACGATATCGATCATTTGGGAAGCCGTCGTATCCGTACGGTGGGCGAATTGCTGGCCAACCAGTGCCGGGTCGGCTTGGCCCGTACTGAGCGGTTGGTCAAGGAGCGCATGACCTTGTTCGATCAGAGCCTCGACACGATGACGCCTCAGAAGCTCATCAACCCGAAGGCCCTGTCGGCGGTGGTTCGCGACTTCTTCGGTCGGAGCCAGCTCAGTCAGTTCATGGACCAGATCAACCCGTTGGCCGAGTTGACGCATAAGCGTCGTCTGTCTGCTCTCGGGCCTGGGGGTCTCTCCCGTGATCGTGCTGGATTCGAAGTTCGCGACGTTCATCCGTCCCACTATGGCCGTATTTGCCCGATTGAGACGCCGGAAGGTCCGAACATCGGTTTGATCGCCTCGCTGGCGACTTATGCCCGAGTCAATGACTTCGGCTTCATCGAGACTCCGTACCGCAAGGCGGAAAAGGGTCGCGTAACCGGTCAGCTCGACTACCTCACCGGTGATCGTGAAGAAGGTTTCATCATCGCGCAGGCCAACTCCCTGCTCGATGACAAGGGCAATTTCGTGGGCGACCGCGTCACTTGCCGTTGCAAGGGCGACTTCATCGACGTCGAGCCCGAGCGCGTCGACTACATGGACGTTTCCCCGAAGCAGCTCGTTTCGGTGGCTGCCGGTTTGATTCCGTTCTTGGAGCACGACGACGCGAACCGCGCGCTGATGGGCTCCAACATGCAACGCCAGGGCGTTCCGCTGTTGGTCACCGAGGCCCCGTTGGTGGCCACGGGTCTCGAGGGCCGCGTGGCTCAAGACTCCCGTGCGGTGATCGTCTCCGAAGATGCCGGCAAGGTTGCCAGTGTCACCGGCAGCCAGATCATCGTCACCAAGGATGGCAAGATCCCGGAGGGCAAGAAGAAGCTCAAGCACGCTCCGGAAGACGGCGTCTGGATTTATCCGGTCCGCAAGTTCATGCGTTCCAACGCGGCCACCTGCATCAACCAGAAGATCCTGGTCGGCAAGGGTGACTCTGTGAAAAAGGGCCAGGTCTTGGCCGACGGTCCGTGCACCCAGGGTGGCGAAATCGCCCTCGGTCGCAACGTGCTCGTCGCGTTCATGCCTTGGAACGGCTACAACTTCGAAGACGCCATCCTGATCTCTGAGAAGATTGTCAAGGATGACATCTTCACCTCCATCCACATCGATGAGTTCGAAGTGGTGGCTCGCGATACCAAGCTGGGGCCCGAGGAAATCACCCGGGATATCCCCAACCTGGGCGAAGAAGCCCTCAAAAACCTGGGTCTCGACGGCGTTATCCGCGTCGGTGCCGAGGTCAAGCCGGGCGACATCCTGGTCGGTAAGATCACGCCCAAGAGCGAGACAGAGCTGGCTCCTGAAGAGCGCCTCTTGCGCGCCATCTTCGGTGAGAAGGCTGCTGACGTGAAGGACACGTCCCTCAAGGTTCCATCTGGTACCTACGGCATCGTCATGGATGTCAAGGTGTCGTCCAAGAAAGACAGCGACAAGGTGGTCGGCGTCAAGAAAGACGGTAAGGACGCCCCGCGCAAGGTGGCCAAGGAGATCGAGGACGGCTTCAAGCAGAAGCGTTCCGAGCTGCTGGACCAGCTGACCGAGGCCCTCTCCAACATCCTCCTCGGCGAGAAGATCCCGCTCGACGTGCTCAACAGCGAGACCGGCGAAATCATCATCCCGGCCAATCGCAAGATCACCAAGACGCTCCTCAAGAAGCTGGCCGACGTCTACGACCGTATCGAGATTGATCCGTCGCCGATTCGCAACAAGATCAGCGAGATCATCAGCCAGTTCAAAAAGCGCTTCGACGAGTTGCAAAGCCAGCACGACGAAGAAATGGATCGCGTGGAAGCCGGTGAGGAACTCGATTCCGGCATCGTCAAGCAGGTCAAGGTCTACGTCGCCTCGAAGCGCAAGCTCTCGGTCGGTGACAAGATGGCCGGACGCCACGGCAACAAGGGTGTCGTCGCCAAGATCGTGCCTGAGGAAGACATGCCGTTCCTGGAAGACGGAACCCCGGTCGAGATCGTGCTGAACCCGCTGGGCGTGCCTTCGCGCATGAACGTCGGACAGTTGCTCGAGACCCACTTGGGTTGGGCGTGCAAGCTCTTGGGCATCAAGATCGCCACCCCGGTCTTCGACGGCATCAAGGAAAAGGAAATCCGCGGTTACCTCAAGGAGGCCAAGTTGCCCGAACACGGCAAGGTGCACCTCTACGACGGTCGCTCCGGCGAACGCTTCGATCAGGAGATCGTCGTGGGCTACATCTACATGCTTAAACTCGGACACTTGGTGGCCGACAAGATCCATGCCCGTGCCGTCGGTCCCTACTCCCTCGTCACTCAGCAACCGCTGGGCGGCAAGGCGCAGTACGGTGGTCAACGTTTCGGCGAGATGGAAGTCTGGGCGATGGAAGCTTATGGCGCGGCCTTCATGTTGCAGGAACTCCTGACCGTGAAATCCGACGACGTTCAGGGCCGTACCCGCATCTACGAGAGCATCGTCAAGGGCGACAACTCGCTCGAGGCCGGTGTTCCTGAATCCTTCAACGTCTTGGTCAAGGAGATGCAGTCTCTCGGCCTCGACGTCAAAGTGGGCTACTCCAACCCCTCTGACGCCCCTCAAACCGCCTCGAATGCTTTGGCGGCCTTTGTCTAATCCCCTCGATTATTTGCTGAACGCACACGAACTATGTTGAGCTCCAAGGACACTGCCCGCGAGTTGCTGGGCCTGGACAAGGTTAACCTGGTGGACCACGTCGCGATCCAGGTCGCCTCGCCGGAGACCATACGCTCTTGGTCGAAGGGTGAGGTCAAGAACCCCGAGACCATCAACTACCGCACGTTCAAGCCCGAAAAGGGCGGTCTTTTCTGCGAGCGCATTTTCGGTCCCGTCAAGGACTGGGAATGCTCCTGCGGCAAGTACAAACGGATCAAGCACCGCGGTGTGGTGTGCGATCGGTGCGGCGTCGAGGTGACATTGGCTCGCGTTCGTCGCGAGCGGATGGGCCACATCGAGTTGTCCGTGCCGGTCTCCCACATCTGGTTCTTCAAGGGCATGCCGTCCCGCATCGGCTTGATGCTGGACATGACGGCGCGTCACTTGGAGCGGGTGATCTATTACGAAGACTACCTGGTCATCGACCCGGGCAGCACCCCGTTGAAGGTTCACCAGTTGCTCTCCGAGCACGAGTACCGCGAGGCTCGGACCACCTATGGCAATGATGCATTCATTGCCAAGATGGGAGCCGAGGCCGTTCATGGTGCTTTGGCCAATCTCCAATTGGACAAGACCGTGGATGAACTCCAGGTCGCCATGACGGAGACCAAGTCCAAGCAGAATCGAAAGAAGATCTCCAAGCGGATCAAGCTGTTCCAGGGTTTCTCCAAATCCGTGATGCGTCCGGAATGGATGATCCTGACGGTGCTCCCGGTGATTCCTCCGGACCTTCGTCCGCTGGTGCCTCTCGAGGGCGGACGTTTCGCGACTTCCGACCTCAACGATCTCTATCGCCGGGTCATCAACCGGAACAACCGTCTCAAGAACCTCCTCCAGCTCAAGACTCCCGAAGTCATTATTCGGAACGAGAAGCGCATGTTGCAGGAGGCGGTTGATGCCTTGTTTGACAACGGTCGCCACGGTCGTGCTGTGACTGGAGCGGGCAACCGCGCCTTGAAGTCCCTGTCCGACATGCTCAAGGGCAAATCGGGTCGCTTCCGCCAGAACTTGCTGGGCAAGCGCGTCGATTACTCCGGCCGTTCGGTCATCGTCATCGGGCCGGAACTCAAGCTGCATCAGTGCGGTCTTCCCAAGAAGATGGCGTTGGTGCTCTTCGAGCCCTTCATCATTCGCCGCCTCAAGGAACTCGGCTACGTCCACACGGTCCGCTCGGCCAAGAAGATGATCGAGCGCCAGACCAAGGAAGTCTGGGACATCCTCGAAGAGGTGACCCGTGGACATCCGGTGCTCCTCAACCGCGCTCCGACGCTGCACCGTCTCTCGGTGCAGGCCTTCGAGCCGGTCCTCATCGAGGGTGAGGCCATCCGAATCCATCCGTTGGTTTGTACCGCCTACAACGCGGACTTCGACGGTGACCAGATGGCCGTGCACGTGCCGCTTTCAGTCGAGGCCCAGTTGGAAGCTCGCCTCCTCATGATGGCTCCGCTGAACATTTTCAGCCCGTCGAGCGGCAAGCCCATCATGACCCCGACCCAGGACATTCCTCTGGGTTGTTACTACCTCACTGCCGAACCGCGCAAGGCCCGCAAGGAGGGCGAGCGCATCGTTCTCTGCGGATCCAAGCAGGAAGTCATCTTCGCCCAGATGGATGGTGCCTTGAAGACCCACGATCGCGTGCGTCTCAAGAATCCGGACTTCGGCAAGAAGACGGTCTACGGCAATTCGACCGACCGCGTCATCGAAACCACCGTGGGTCGCGTGATCTTTTCGGAGATCTGGCCGCCCGAGTTGGGCTTCGCCAACATCGTCGTCGGCAAGAGCAAGTTGGGTGACCTGATTCTCAACTGCTACAAGACGGTCGGCCACGAGCGCACGGTCACCACCCTCGACAAGCTGAAGGAAATTGGCTTCGAGCAGGCGACCCGTGCGGGTGTCTCCATCGGTATCGACGACATGATCGTTCCGACTGAGAAGCAGAAAGAGATCCGGGAGGCGCTCTCTCAGATCGGCGAAGTCGAGAAGCAGCACAAGAAGGGCGTCATCACCAACCAGGAACGCTACAACAAGGTCGTCGACATCTGGACCCACTGTACCGATCAGATCGGCTCAGTGATGCTCAAGACGCTGGACGCCAACCAAGGCAAGAAGGAGTACAACCCTGTCAGCCTGATGGTGGATTCCGGAGCCCGTGGTAACAAAGCCCAGGTCCGTCAGTTGGCCGGTTTGCGTGGTTTGATGGCCAAGCCGAGCGGTGAGATCATCGAGAAGCCGATTCTTTCGAGCTTCCGCGAGGGTCTGACTGTGTTGGAGTACTTCATCTCGACGCACGGCGCCCGCAAGGGTCTGGCCGACACCGCGCTCAAGACCGCCGACTCCGGTTACATGACCCGGAAGCTGGTCGATGCGGCTCAGGACGTGATCATTCGCGACGAGGATTGCGGCACCAGCGCCGGCATCTCCGTCCAGTCGATCTACGAGGGTGAGGAAGAGGTCGTGAAAATCAGCGAGCGTGTCGTCGGCCGTTATGCCGCCGAAGACGTTTACGATCCCGCCGACTTGAAGAATCGCCTCATCTCCGCCGGCGAGGAGTTCGACGAGGTCAAGGCCCGCTCGATCGACCGCTCCGGTCTGGAGAAGGTGAAGATCCGCTCGGTGTTGACCTGCGAAACCAAGGTGGGCATTTGCGCCAAGTGCTATGGTCGCCATCTGGGCACGGGCAAGTTGGTCAAGAAGGGCGAGGCCGTCGGCATCATCGCCGCCCAGTCCATCGGTGAACCGGGAACGCAGCTCACGATGCGTACCTTCCACGTCGGCGGCGTTGCCACGGGTACCTACAAGCAGCCCCAGATCAAGGCCAAGCAGGATGCGAAGGTCCGATACAACGATCTGCGCGTCGTGCCCCTGGGCGACGGCAACAACATCGTTCTGAACAAGAACGGTACGGTCAGCCTGCTCGCTCCGGACGGTAAAGAACTCGACACGCACTCCATCGTGGTCGGCTCGATCATCTCCATCCCCGATGGCGGCATGGTCAAGAAGGGCGACGTGTTCATCGAATGGGATGCATACAACGTGCCCATCATCTCCGAGAAGGCGGGCGTGGTGAAGTTCCTCGACATCATCGAGGGCGTCACCA
Source organism: Akkermansia muciniphila (assembly GCA_945883815.1). Lineage (GTDB taxonomy): Bacteria > Verrucomicrobiota > Verrucomicrobiia > Limisphaerales > UBA9464 > SXXZ01. The sequence goes on from CAMCYJ010000005.1 coordinate 75,386, forward strand.
TGAAGCAGGAGGTCGACGAGACCACCGGCTCCGAGGACATGGTCATCATCGAGCACAAGGAAGACCTCCATCCGACAGTCATTGTCGAGGACACCAAGTCCGGAGAGCCCCTCGCTCAGTACTCCATTCCGGCCGGAGCCCACTTGGTGGTCTCCGAGGGCGATGAGATCGGTGCTGGTTCGCTCTTGGCCAAGACCCCTCGAAAGGCCTCCAAGACCAAGGACATCACCGGCGGTTTGCCGCGTGTTGCCGAGTTGTTCGAAGCCCGTCGCCCGAAGGACGCCGCCGAGATCTCCCGGATCGATGGTGTCGTCGATTTCGGGTCCTCCATCCGTGGCAAGCGCTGCGTGCTGGTGAAGGACATTCACACCAGTGTGGAGGAGGAGCACCTCATCCCGATTGGTAAGCACATCATCGTCTACAAGGGTGACTTCGTGAAGAAGGGCCAGCAGTTGACCGACGGTCCGGTCGTCCCTCACGAGATCCTCGACGTTTGCGGCCCGCACGAGTTGCAGGAGCACCTGGTCAACGAGATCCAGGAGGTCTATCGCCTCCAAGGTGTGACCATTAACGACAAGCACATCGAGATCATCATCCGTCAGATGCTCCGCAAGGTTCGCATCACCGAGCCGGGCGACACGCTCTTCTTGTGGAGCGAGCAAATTGATAAGCTCGTCTTCGAAGAGGAAAACAGCCGCGTCGAGAAGATGGGTGGAAAGCCTGCCGAGGCGGCTCCTGTCCTGCTCGGCATCACCAAGGCATCACTCGAGACCGAGTCGTTCTTGAGCGCCGCGTCGTTCCAAGACACCACCCGCGTCCTCACCGAGGCGGCGACCATGGGCAAGTTCGACTACCTCCGAGGCTTCAAGGAGAACGTCATCATGGGCCACATCATCCCGGCCGGAACCGGCTTCGACCTCCACCGCAACATCAAGGTGAAGGCGCTGGTCGAGGTTCCGGAAGACGAGCCCGCGGTGATGGACATCACCGCCGACGAGGCGCCTTCAGTGGCTTGACCATTCTGGATTGAATCCTACAGGGCACCTGGAAACAGGTGCCCTTTTTTATGATCCCGGCAGGGCGCAGCGGTCTGTGGGTATTGGAAGACTAACAACCGCTCGCCCTCAAGCTCGAGTCCGGCATTCTGTTGCAACGGGTGGGGAAACCGGTTGCTTCTCTCCGGGCTGAATTCCAATCTCAGCCCTGGCGATCGGATTGAACCCAAGTCCTGCTGCTTCGGATTCCCCCATGAAGAAGGTGTCCCGCTCTTCCCCAAGTCGTGGTGTTGCGCGTCCTCAAAGGTCGCTTCCTGCGATTCCGCGACCTGTCCGCCACTTCAGGCCGAGATTCGGACCCGATCCCGTTCCGCAGCCCCTCCTCGGGCGTTTTGGCCTCCGTGTCTCGGCGCTGCAAATTCGTCGTCGCCGCTTGAATCCAGTGCAGCGACGTGCAGGTAAGGGTGCTGCGGCCCCGCTGAGATTCGTCTTCGTCCGCCGTTTGAAAACTATCCGACGAGGCGCATCTCCCCGCTCCGCGGCCCCGGTGTCCACGCCGATTCGGATCCGAAAAGTGGTGTCCCGGATCAGGGATGCCAGGAGGGGTTCCAAGCCGGATCTTTTGCCACCGTTAGCCCCCCAAACAGGAGCATCTGCAATGGGTGGATTGCCCTGGGTCGAACAGGTGATGACCGCTCAGTTGGACCCGGAAAGCATTCCCCAAGGACTGCCCGAGATGCCCCTGATTCTTCTGGAGAGCGACCCAGTGGTTCTGGAATTTCCGATCCAAGAATCGGGACAGGACTCTCCGACAATTGCTGGGTTTGCATCGGCCGTTTGGCTGACGGGATGCGATCCGCGGACATTGCTGTTGGGTTGGGAAGAACCCAGCGAGCTTTCGGGATCGATGGCTTCTCCAACGGAATGGCGGCTACGGTCGCTGGCCGAACCTGATTCCATACTCGCCGCAGGAGCCCTGCCTGAGGACCGTCGATTCCTCTTTCTTTTGGATCCGCCGCAGGCTGCGGGCCATATCGCCGATATCGGGGTGAGGTCGCCCGAGGGGCGATGGAAATGTCTGGCATCTTCTGGTCCCGTTTCGCTGCCTCCGTCTTCCGTCGCTGCGGAGTCATCACCGGCCATCGTCCCGCTTCCATCGAGCGCCGGCATTCGGCCTGAGGTGAGCGCGAGCTACTTTCACGAGATTCTGGAACCTCAGCGGCGGTTCGTGCGGCCTGCGGGAAGTTCGGAACTCGGGCTGCCCGCAGTGTCTGGACAACTGGGGCAGGGAGTAACCTACTGCGGAGCGCCTTCTTCGGATGTGAACGCGGCGATCCCGTTGCCCGGAAATTCATCGTCTGCCTTGGGTGCGCCAGATCTCGACTCCGGTTTGCCTCCGGAGGACTTCTGGTTTCGCGTCAATGCCGAGGTAGTTCTCTTTGGTAGCTCACGACCTGGCTCTCGGGTGACGATTTTTGGGCGCCCGGTCGAGTTGCGTCCGGACGGATCCTTCACCTTCCGCTGCGCACTGCCGGACGGTCGCTTCGAGGTGCCCATTCAGGCGGTGTGTCCGCAGGGGGGCGATGTCCGAAAGGCCAACATCATTTTGGCCCGCCAGACCATGGTTCAGGGCGTGGTGGGTTCGCATCCACCGACCCTGGGACTCCCACTCCCGGACGCCATTCCGTGAGCGAACAGCCGGTGATCGGATCCCTCGCCCTCGTGCTGCACGCTCACCTTCCGTGGGTGCGGCATTCTGACCACGACCGCTTTCTTGAAGAATACTGGTTGTTTGAGGCTGTCGCCGAGTGCTACCTGCCGCTTTTGAGACTGATCCGGGGTTGGGACCGCGATGGTGTGGATTGGCGGTTGAGCCTGGGGATTACTCCGACCCTCGCCGCCATGTGGGCGGATCCGCTGCTGCGTTTTCGGACCCAACGGTATCTGGCCGAGCGACGTGACCTGGCGCGGATGGAATGCGAGCGCACTGTCCTGATTCCTGAACTGCAGGCGGTGGCTCGGTTTCACGGTGAGTTTTACGACCAAGTCTGGGACGAGTGGGAAGCCTGCGGAGGGAATCTTCCGGGGGCCTTTGCAGCCTGGGCGAAGTCGGGAAGGCTGGAGTTGCTCGCGGGCCCGGCCACGCATCCCGTGCTGCCCCTGCTGGCCATCGAACCTGGGAGCCTCCGGGCTCAATTGCGTCTGGGACTTCGCGAGCACGAGCGCCAATTCGGCCATCGCCCCTTGGGGCTCTGGCTCCCGGAGTGCGCCTGGTCTCCCGCGTTGGAGCCATACCTGATGGCCGAAGGCGTCCGCCACACCGTCGTGGAGACCCATGGCCTCCTGAATGGTTCGCCTCCGGCACCCTCTGCGATCTTCCTTCCGGTTCGCAGCCCAGAAGGAATCACTGTTTTCGGGCGCGACCCTCTCAGCGCCCGTCAGGTTTGGAGCCGTCAGGGCGGATACCCTGGAGACCCTCGATACCGTGAATTCCACCGGGATCTATCCGATGAGGCGGAGTGGGAATCCGTGTCGTGGTTTCTCCCCGGAGCCGGGGTTCGCTACCCCAGCGGACTCAAGTACCATCGAGTCACCGGCGGTGGCGTAGACAAGCTGCTCTACGATCGCTCCAAGGCCCTGCAAGCGGTTGGGGAGCATGCGGCCCATTTCTTGTCGCAGCGGCAGGACCAGCTTCGACAAGCCCGGGCAGGACTCACTCGGACGCCGGTGTTGGTGGCCCCTTACGATGCCGAACTCTTTGGCCATTGGTGGTTCGAAGGGCCGGAGTTTCTGGATGGCGTGATGCGTCAGGCTTCGCGCTTTGGCATCGGTCCACAAACTCTCTCGGGAGCTGCCAGTGACAGCGCCCGGTCGTGGGTGTCCCAGCCTGCCGAGTCCAGTTGGGGGGCGGGCGGGTATCTGGGGGTTTGGTTGGACCCGTCCAACGCGGATCTCCAGCCGCGACTACGGTCGGCCGGGGCGAGGATGGTTTCAGTGGCCCGCGCGGCCATCACCGCCAGTGAATCCGGCGATTCCAACGGTGGGTGTCTGGGTGATTGGGCTCGGAAGGCGGGCAGAGAACTGCTGATGGCGCAGGCCAGTGACTGGCCCTTCCTGATCCGCATGGGCACCGCCCGGGCTTACGCACGCCGACGCGTTGAAGGCCACCTGCGGGCTTTCGATGACCTGGCCAAGGCCGTCCTCAGCGCCAACGGGAACCACCTTGGGTCGGAACGAGAGTCTTGCTGGCCCGGGGACGGCTTTCCGGAGCCGGATCTCGGAGGGTGGTGGTCGGCCGAGGACGGCCGTCTTTGACAGTTTCGAGCAAGCCCGCGGAACCTTCAGCTCTTCGGCAATTCGGTTTTTGCGCCTCGTTGAGGGTTTTGATCAAAAAAAGGTCGAGTGATCCTGACCCAGACCGTGGCCTACGTCGTTGGTTGGGACACTCGCCTTGGAACCGTGCTTGAGTGTTCGCAACTCAGGCGTTGACGATTCGTCTCCCGGGTCGCTTCATCTCGACAACCCGTTAGACTGTCGTTCAACAAACCTTTTTGCATGAACCTCTATCCTGCACCTCTCTCTGGCCGTGGGCGCAATCAGCGCGACGGCTTCACCCTCATCGAGTTGTTGGTGGTCATTGCCATCATCGCCATCCTTGCCGGAATGCTACTGCCGGCTTTGTCCAAGGCGAAAGACAAGGCCTTGGCAACCATCGACTTGAGCGGTTGCAAACAAATCATGCTCAGTTCCCACATGTTTGCCTCCGACAACCAAGATGACCTGCCGGGTCCGACCTGGGGCCTCACTGGTTGCAGAACCGGCTGGGCCTATTCCGCGGTCAACGACGGAAGTGCCCCGTCCCAGACTCCGGGTCAAGCGGTGCCGGCATCGATTCCTGATGGCGCAGGCGACAATAAGCCGCCGCTGAGCGCAGGTTCCAGGTCCCTGGCGCAGCAGCCCTTCTTCATGATGGGGCAGTTGGGACGATTCCTCACCACCCCGAAGGTGCTGTTCTGCCCCAAAGATTTGAACGAGGTCGCCGGCGCCAAGAAGAACGAATGGGCTGGCCGCAGCGTCAAGATCACCAGCTACACCTTCAACGGCTGCATCATTGATCTGGGTGCTTTTCAGGGTTACGAAACGGGCAAAGCCCGAAAGCTCTCGGCGTTTCGTCCCGTGGACATCCTGTTCTGGGAAACGGCCGAGGGTGATCCCTTCCTCTTCAATGACGCGGGCAACCAACCGACCGAGGGTATCTCGCAGCGCCACCGCGCTTCGGCCTACAGGCGCGGCGTCCTCAATCAGAACTGGGGTGGTCAGTCGGCCATTGGCCGCATGGATGGCAGTGCCAATTTCATCCGGTTCAATGACTTCACCA
>CAMCYJ010000006.1 GCA_945883815.1 Akkermansia muciniphila
TTGCGCATGATCAACGGCAACATCCGCGACATCCGCGACCACTCCGGCTACATTGATGCGCTGGGTAAGGAAGCCGCCGCCAAGGCCATCAATGACGCTCAAATCAAGGTGGCCCAGGAGAATCAGCGGGGTTCCATCGGTCGTGCGGAAGCCGAGCGCGAGCAGGCCATCCGAGTGGCCAACGCGCAGGCTGAGGCCAAGCGCGGCCAAAACACCGCCCAGGCGATGATCGCCAAGTCCGACGCCGACCTGGCCGCCGAGCAGGCCGAGGCTACTCGCCGTACCGAGGCCGCCCAACGGGTTGCCGAGGCCCGCGCATTGGAAGAATCCTACCATGCGCAGCAGCAAGCCGAATTGGCCCGCGCCGCGCGCGAGAAGGCCGCCGCCCAAGCCGATCAAATCGTGAAGGCTGAGATCGAGCGCGAGCGGGTCCGAATCGACGCCGAGGCCAAGGCCGCTCAGACCGAGATTCTCCAGCGGGGCCAGTCCACCGCATACATGGTCCAAAAGCAGGCCGAGGCCGATGGTATCAAGCGCGTGGCCGAGGGTGAGGCCGATGGTATCCGGGCTCGATTGACCGCCGAAGCGACCGGCATCCAGGCCAAGCTGACCGCTGAGGCCGAGGGCACGCGGGCGCTGCTCGACGCCAAGGCCCAAGGCTTCGAGAAGTTGCTCCGGGTGGCCGATGGCACCAACGGCGCGACCCAGTTGCTGTTCGCCGAGAACATCGTCCGCATCGCGGAAATTCAGGCCGGCGCCATCAAGGGGTTGCAGTTCGATAAGGTCGTGGTGATGGGCGGCGGTTCCGGTGGTAGCGGCCCAGGGCAATTCGTGCAGGACCTCTACAAGGGCGTGCTGCCCATCAATGAATTGGCCAAGAGCGTCGGACTGAGCCTTCCGGCCTTCCTGGGCAGCAGCGGGTCGGACGTCGCGACCGGAACTCCGGCTCCTGCGGTCCCCGCTGCTTCGGCCGCTCCGGCGGTCGAGCCCAGGCCGCCGGTCATGAACCCCACGAAGCCCTCCGCCTGAGCGTGCCGTGTCCGCTGCAGGATTCATGTCGCCCCCGCCGGGGCCTGGTCGTCACGGCTTTGGGACCAGGTAGGACCGCGTCCAAGGGGGCGGTTTGGGGTGGGTACGCTCAGTCACGGACTCCTTCCACTGCTCGTCGGTGAGGCGCTCACCGAAGGGTCTGTTGAATTCGTACTGCGAGAACACCGGGCCGGCGAAGACCATGCGATCCGGGCCGTTGTCCACCGCGATCATGAGCAGGTTCACCCGGCCGATCCCTTCGTAGAGCACCGCACCCGGGTCCTGATCGGGTGCAGACGGCCCATCTGTGTGGACGTCGGCCACCAGGAAATCCGCGAAGACGCTGTCGTGGGTTAGCGGCAGTGGCTGGCCTGCGATCGGCACGGTCGTCGAAGGGGTGCCGTTGACATTTTTGCCCCAGTAAAACAGCCGGGGGTACCAGCCGGAGTAGTTGCGGATCCCGAAATAGCTGTCGAAGGTCCTTTGGATGACGTCCTTGAGAAAGGTCGCCTGCGCCAGCGAAAGCGGCTGCTGATTCAGTTCCGCCGTCGCGATGGCCTCCAGGGTGCCGCAGGTGTTGCTGAATTCCCGGAAAAATTCGGTCGGATTCGGCAGGATCATTTCACCCCGTTGCAGCCTGAACTGGTTGGGCAGGGCAAGGGTCTGGAGCGCGTCGGCCGTCTGTCGGGCCATGAGCCCCATCTCTCGGAAGAATTCGGGAACCGGTTCGACGAAACCGGCTGGATACTGGCAGAGGATTGGCGGTGTCACCGACTGCTTGACGTAGAGCACCGATGCGTGACGGAGCTGGGTCCAGGAGGCCAGCTGGGTGTTCACCGTCTTCATGGCCCACGCGCGGGTTCGCATGGCTTCCGGGTATTCCGGGCCCGTGGTTGGAGCCGACAGCGAGCGCAGAACCTGGAGCCACCGGTCGTAAAGCGTCGATGTCCATGCCTCGGCGGGCCGCGCATCGAGGGTCATGCGGACCGCGGCGAGGTTGCGCTGGTAGGGAAACCCGTCCCGGAAGGGCTCGCCGTCCGGACGCGTCATGTTGGCGACCAGTTCCGGAACGACGTGGTTGTTGCCAAATACGGAGAACGCCACATCAAGGGAATAGGGTCGCCGGCGTCGGACCAGGCGGCGGGGGTTGGAACCAGGTTCCACGATCCGGTCCATGACCGTCTGTCCCAACGCCCAGCTGTCCACCGAGAACCGTTGTCCGAGGACGGTGAAGGACCGGGGCCATCGGACTTGGTCACCGCCCGCCCCGGCCAACAGCAGGTGCCCCCCCACGGCCTGGGTCCCCAGGGTACCGTCCTCGATCTTTCGGCGGAGGCGTTCCAGCGGGTCCCAGGAGGTCAATTCGACGAGATTCGTCAACCGCTCGGCCGTCAGCAGGGCATCAAGCTGCCTGAAATCCATCGAGTCGGCAGGACCAAAGAAGGTGCTGACGAATCGATCCAAGGCCTCCCAGGTTTTCCTTTGCTTGGAACGTGTCAGCAGGTCGTTCAGCACCAAGGTCGTCCCGAGTTGGCGGTTGGAGGCATACTCGGGATTCCCGGCAACGCGGAGATCGACCCGGCCCAGCCACATCATCGCCTGGAAGTAGCGCTGAAGGGCCGGGGACTTTGTGTAGTGACCCCGGGGAATGAACTGGGAGAAGTCCACGATCTCCCCGGTTTTCTGGGCGTCGAAGAATTGGTATCCGGAAGGTTTGGCCGCCTGGATCAGGCCAAGGGTTTCGTCGATGCGGCGGGTGACCCGATCGAGGCGGCGACGATCCCGCCACCAGCGCTCCGGGGCGTTCTCGAGGTCAAGTGGGTTGACTGGCCAGGCCTCCGGGACGAACTCCCCGGGCAGTGAGCACAGGCGCACCGCCACTCCCAGCAGATAGGCTGCGTCCTCGGTGCTCTCCTCCAGGAGCGTGGATTCCGCCTGGAGCCCGTTGCGCATCGCCAGCAACAGTTCACGCAGCCTGCCCCGGAGATGTCCTTCCTCGACCACCTCCAGGACCGCCGAGAACGAACGATACCAGGCATGAAGGATGGAATCGGTCGTGACGAACACCGGAAGGTCCCGTTCGAAGATCCCGTAATAAAGGTCGCCGAAGCTGTCTTCCGCCAACCGCTCGCTGACGACGAAGCCGTTGGTGCGGAACATCGCCAGTTCGTTGTTGGAAAGCTTCAGGCCGCGAAGCGAGACCGGCGGCGAGAACCAATAGGGGCCGTTCTTCACGAGGTCCTTTTGGAAATCCTGCCAGTAGAGGGATTGGGTCGGGTCCCAGGAGATGCCCGGAAGGTAGGCTGTCTTCGGGGTGAATCGGCTGGCGAAGTCGCCCACCGAGAAGTTGCCCAGGGCTTCGATCTGGTCGTCGAAGCTTGATTGGTATCCGAGGACCTCGGGACCGTCAGTGGCCGCGAACAAGGTTTCCCTCGAAGATACCCTGTAGAAGCCCTGGCTGTCAGGATCCTGGGCCATGATGATGTCGATCGTCTGGGGACCGCCCGGCACCCGTATTTTCTGTCCGACCGGACTCCAGCTCGACAGGTTGGGCGAGCGCATCAGACGCAACTCCGTCGGGGTTGGCGACTGGAGGGCCCCACGTAGCCGTACCTCGACCAGCCTGTTGTCCGTGGGCTGCTTCAACTCGAGATCCAGGGGTTGGGCCGAAGCCATCCGGGCGATGACCAGCATCCCGGCGACCTTCGAGAATTGCCGGCGAAACCAGGTGGCCAGAGGTCCGAAGAAATTCAACTGCTTCGCCATTAGTAAACGCTGGAGAGGCGTCCAATCCGGTCAAGCCTGAATTCCGGTGCCATGCGAGGAACGGCGGCCATCGGTCGACGCCGAGGGGACCAGGCGGACGGAATCGGCCGCGCCAGGCCGGACTCAGGCGAACAACCAGGCCGGAATCAGGCCGGAATCAGGCCGGAATCAGGCCGGAATCAAGCCAGCGGGATCACGGCCTCGACGCAGCGGGCGCACAGGGTCGGATGGGTCGGGTTGGCGCCGACGTCCGACTCCCAGTGCCAGCAGCGCTCGCACTTGGTGCGGCCGGCCTCGCCGGCGACCTGCACGGTGATCCGTCGTTCGGTTCCCTCGGCCGCCGTCAGTGTGACGGCCGAGCAGTTGCACAGTTCCCGGAGGTCGGCCTCGTGCGAGGTCACCACGGCGTGCTCGGCCGCCGGCAGCACGAAGTGCAGGACCGCGTCGAGCCCCTTGCCCACAAGCTTGGCTTGGCGGGCTTTTTCGAGCTCGGGCAAGGCCGCCTCGCGCAGAGAGAACAGGGTGGCCCAGGCGGGTTCGGTCGGCACCGCGGCGGTGGCGGGATTCCAGAGACTCAAATGAACCGACTTCGTGGCCACTCCTGGGATTTGCTCCCAGGCCTCGTCGGCCGTGAAAGCCAGAATTGGAGCCAGGGCCTGGGTGAGTCGGGTCAGGATGCGGTGCAGGGCGGTTTGCGTGCTGCGGCGGCGGGCCGAGCCGGCCGGATCGGTGTAGAGCCGGTCCTTGACCACATCGTGGTACATGGCGCTGAGCTGCACGGCACAGAACTGCGAGACCAGTTGGTACACGACGTGGAACTCGTAGGTGTCGTAGGCCTTCGCGACCGCGGCTTCCAGCGTGGCGAACTCGCCCAGGATCCACCGGTCGAGTCCGCTGAGTTGATCATCGGCGACCGCCTGGGTCGCGGGATTGAAGTCGTACAAGTTGGAGAGCTGGTAGCGCAGGGTGTTGCGAATGAGGCGGTAGGTTTCACCGACCTTCTTGAGCCGCTCCTCGCTGACCACGATGTCGCTGCGGTAGTCTTGCGAGGCGACCCACAGGCGCACCACGTCACAACCGTAGTCCTTGATGTAGCGCTCCGCCGTCTGCGGCTTCTGGTAACCGCCCTGACCTTGCTTGGACTTGGAGATTTTCTCGCGGTCTTCGTCGACCATGAAGCCGTGGGTCAACACCGTCTTGAAGGGTGCGGCTCCATTGCCCGCCAGCGACAACAGCAAGGACGACTGGAACCAGCCCCTATGCTGATCGCTGCCTTCCAAATACACATCGGCCTGCCAACCGCCATCCGAACCCCGGAGCTCGGGACGGCGCATGAGCACCGCGCGGCTGGAAGAACCGGAGTCGATCCAGACATCGAGGGTGTCCTGGCTCTTGCGGACGGCCTCCGGACCCGACCAGTCGGCCGGCCGGCAGCCGGCCCACAGCGCCTCGACCGGAGTGGCGAACCACACGTTGGAGCCCTCGCGCTCGATCCAGTCGGCGGCCTTGCGGACGATGCGCGCATCGAGGATGGGCTCACCCGCCGCATCGTAGAAGGCCGGGATGGGCACACCCCAAGTGCGTTGGCGCGAGATGCACCAGTCGGGCCGGGACTGCACGGCGCCCTGGATGCGGTTCTTGCCCCAATCCGGAATCCAGTTCACCGAATCAATGGCCGCCAGTGCCTGCTGCCGGAAGGGCAGGGCTCCTGGCGAGCTGCCGGTGTGGTCCACGCGGATGAACCATTGGTCGACGGCCCGGAAGATGATCGGTGACTTGGAGCGCCAGCAATGGGGATAGCTGTGCGAGTAGTCTTCGCGGCGCATCAGCGCTTCCTTCTCGGTCAGGAGCGCCAACACAGCCTCGTTGGCCTCCGACTTGCCAGCCTTGGCCAGGGTGGATTTGCCCACCAGAGACTCCGGCAGTTGCTGTTCGCGGGGCAGGTCGGCCGTGGGGGTCAGACGGCCTTCATCGTCCACCGGGCAGTAAATGGGCAATCCGACACTCAGGCCCAATTGATAGTCGTCCATGCCGTGGCCCGGAGCGATGTGCACGAAGCCGGTGCCGGTGGAGTCATCGACGAAGTCGGCCGGGAACAACCGTCCGGTGCGCTCGCAGAAGGGGTGCTCGTATTGGAGCGATGCCAGCTCTTCGGCCTGGGCGGTGCGGATGATTTGATAGCCTTCCCACCCACACTTCTCGCTCAAGCTGGCCAAGAGCGAATTGGCCACGAGGTAGGTGTTCCCCTCGGCGAACACGTACGAGTAGAAGAACTTTGGATTGAAGGCCACGGCCAGGTTGGCGGGCAGAGTCCAAGGCGTGGTGGTCCAGACCACCACATACGTATTGGGCTCGCCGGCCAGACGGAGTCGGACGAACACGCTCTGGCTGATGTGGTCGGCGTACTCGACCTCGGCCTCAGCCAAGGCCGTGCGGAAGGGAACGCTCCAGTAGACGGGCTTCTTGCCCCGGTACACGAATCCCTTTTCGACGAGGTCGGCAAACTGGCGCAGTTCATCGGCTTCGTACTGCGGGGCGAGCGTCAGGTAGGGGTGGGCCCAATCGCCCAAGACACCGAGACGTTGGAACTGCTCGCGTTGCAGGTCGATGTACTTGCGGGCGTAGGCATCGCACGCGGTCCGGATGGTGGCCGCATCGGCCTCGGTCTTGCCTTGGGCGCGCAGTTCTTGAGTTACCTTCGATTCGATGGGCAGACCGTGGCAGTCCCAACCGGGGACATACGGGGTCTGGAATCCGCGCAGGGACTTCGACTTCAGGATCAAGTCCTTCAGGATCTTGTTCAGCGCGGTGCCGATGTGCACGTCGCCGTTGGCAAAGGGCGGGCCGTCGTGCAGCACGAACCGTGGCGACTCGGACCGGGCTGCCATCAGCTGCCCGTACAGGTCGGAGCCCTGCCACTGGGCCAGGCGTTGCGGTTCCCGCTGAACCAGGTTGGCCTGCATCGGAAACTCCGTGCGGGGCAGATTGAGGGAATTCTTGTAGTCCATCGCCGTTCCGTTCAAAGGCGTAAAGGCTATCGACTCGGCAAATCCCGGGCAAAGGGGAATCCGGCAATCTGGCGGCCTCCGGTCCACGGTTCATTGGGTCGTGACTGGAGGCCGTGAGCCGCATCCGGTGCAACGAAAGGATTGGGCGATTTCGAGGGCTCATACGGTTTTCGAGAGACCTTAACCACAGTATTCGGTCCCATGATGCCATGGTGGTAATCCATCCACGTGCTTGCCTTGGGGAAGAGTGGAATGCTTCTATCCGGTCCTGTGCTGACCGTCGTTGTGGGTTTTTCCAATCCCCCCAAGGCCGTCTGAGACTCCTGTATTGAAGTAAGGAGCTCTGGTGGTGTTTGGAGGGACGAAGCAGCGGCTCCAGTCGACGAAAACTCGATGGATCCGCAGGAAACAGCGGGGGTGAGTGCAGAAATCAATCCAATGGGCGGAAGGAATCGGCCGAATGAATCGGTTCGAATCCATAGACGCCCAAAGAAAGCGGCCCGATGTCGGACATTTTCCCGAGGTGGACCAACAAGATTCCGTTGATGGTCGGTGTGGCAGCAGCGGTTGTGCTGCCGACCGTCATCGCGGGGATCACCTATTACTTCACCCCGAAGTACACCCGCGTGGGTTACCAGCCCAAGCAGCCGGTGGCGTTTTCCCACGCCATCCACTCCGATCAGCTGGGGATCGATTGCCGCTATTGCCATAGCGACGTCGACAAATCGTGGTTCTCCAACATCCCGGCTTCGGAGACGTGCATGCGCTGCCACTCCATCGTGGCCAAGGATTCCCCGAAGTTGAGCTTGGTTCGCGAGTCCTACTCCAGTGGCAAGCCCATTCCCTGGGTGCAAATCCACAAGACTCCCGACTACGTTTATTTCAACCACTCCGTCCACGTCAACCGCGGCATTTCCTGTGTGAAATGCCACGGTGAGATCCAGAAAATGGACGAAGTGTACCATGCCAAGCCCCTCTCGATGGGCTTCTGTCTGGAGTGCCATCGGGAGCCCGAGAAGCACATCCGCCCGAATGATCTTGTGACCAAGCTCGATTGGAACGGTGAGTTCGACGGCAAGAAAGCCGTTCACGACTGGAAGGTCCAACCCGGCCAGAGCTGTTCCACCTGCCACCGCTGATGAAGACGATTCCCCCGATTTGCAACGAACCGGAAACCGGTCCGAAGTACTGGCGTTCCCTGGAGCAGTTGGCCGACCAACCTGACTTCCGTCAGTGGATGGAACGCGAGTTCCCCGCCGGTGCGAGCATCGCTCCCGATGGCGAAAGCCGCCGCGACTGGATGAAGCTCATGTCTGCGAGCTTCCTCTTGGCGGGCTTGGGTGGCATGGCCACCGGTTGCCGTCGCCCGGAAGAGGAGTTGACCCCCTTCGCCAAGCAGCCTGAGGGCTACGTTTACGGCAAGGCCCAGCATTTCGCGACTTCCATGCCGCTGCGTGGCAGTGCGGTTGCGCTGACGGTGAAGTCCAGCGACGGTCGTCCGACCAAGATCGAAGGCAATGCCCTCGTTCCCGGAGCCAACGGCGGCACCGACGCGTTCGCTCAGGCTGCTGTCCTGAATTTGTACGATCCTGACCGCGCTCACCGGCACACCCGGGGCGGTAATGATGTCAAGATCGAGGCCGTGCGCGATGCGTTGGCCGAAGTAGCCAAGGCCGCGGCTGGCAATCAGGGTCAAGGTCTGGCGTTCCTCGTGGAGCGCTCCTCCTCGCCTTCCCGCGCCCGCCTTCAAAAGCTCGTTTCCGAGAAATACCCGAAAGCCACCTGGCACGCTTACGAGCCGGTTGATTTCAGCGGGACCGACGCCGCCTATTCTCAGGCCAGCGGCACTCCGGTGCACGCCGTGGTTCACCTCGAAAAGGCGCGCCGGATCTTGTCGCTCGACTGCGATTTCATTGGTTCCGAACAAGATGCTCATCGCAGCATCCGTGGTTTTGCTATGGGTCGTAAATCGGCCGACGAGGGCATGAACCGGCTCTACGTGGTGGAGTCGATGATGTCTCTGACCGGTGGCAACGCCGACCATCGCCTCCGGGTGAAGCCCAGCGAGGTGGTCAAGGTGGCGGCGGCTGTTGCTGCCGAACTCGGGGTCTCCGGAGTTGCCTCTCCGTCGGGTGCCCACTCGGCTTGGGCCGCAGCCGTGGCCAAGGACCTCAAGGAAGCCGGCAAGGGTGCGGTGGTGGTGGCGGGTTATGCCCAGCCTCCGGCCGTGCACGCTCTCGCTGCAGCCATCAACTCGGTCTTGGGCGCCATTGGGTCCACGGTGACCTTGGTGCAACCCATCGAACCGGCTGCTTCCGGCATTCAGGAGCTCGCCCCGCTGCTCAGCTCGGGCAAGGTGTCCACGCTGGTCATTCTGGGTGGCAATCCCGCCTACAATGCTCCGGCTGATCTCCAGTTTGAAGCGGTCGCCAAGAAGGCCGGCTCGGTCATCCGACTCGGTTATTACGAAGACGAGACCGCGGCCTTGTCGACTTGGCACTTGGCTGGGACTCACTTCCTCGAATCGTGGGGTGATGCCCGCACCGCCGACGGCACCGTGGTGCCCGTCCAGCCGCTGGTTGAACCGCTCTTCGGCGGCCTGACCGAACTCGAAGTTCTGGCCCGCATTCTCGGTGAGTCCAAGGTGGCTCCGTATGACATCGTCCGCGAGACCCTCAAGGGTCTGGGCGTGGCCGATGAAGCCGCTTGGAAGCGATTCTTGCACGATGGGTTCCTGACGGACAGCGCCTCGGCGGCCGTGTCCGCTTCGGTGAGTGCGTCGGCTGCAGCGTCTGCTCTCGCCGCCCACAAGCCCGTTTCCGGGGATATCGAAGTGGTGCTCCACCGCGACGGTTCGGTGGATGATGGTCGATTCTCCAACAACGGTTGGCTCCAGGAGATGCCGGACTCCATCACCAAGGTTACTTGGGATAACGTCGTCATGATGTCCCAGAAGACCGCCAAGTCTTTGGGCCTGCCCACCAAGCGTTCGGGCAAGATCCCCGAAGGCTTGAGCCCCGCCGAGGCGGCCGACGCCAAGGACGGTCAGTACGATCAGCCCGTGGTGAAGATCACCGTGGGTGGTCGCAGTGTCGAAGGCCCGGTCTGGATCCAGCCCGGTCTGGCCGATGGAACCGTCGCTCTGGCGCTGGGTTACGGACGCCGGGTCGTGGGTCGCGTGGGTCGTGGGGTGGGCTTCGATGCCTACAGTCTCTTCCAGTCGACCTCCCGCCATATTACGGCCGGCAAGGTGGAGAGGGTTTTCCGCAAGCATCGTTTGGCAGTGACCCAGGAACACGGCCTCATGGAAGGTCGTCCGGTCATTCGCGAGGCGCACCTCGAGGAGTTCAAGGCGCATCCCAAGTTCGCCCAGAACATGGATCTCGAGGCGCATTTCCCGGGCTACGTTCCCTACAAGGAAGAGACCGACGGGCGCAACGCCGAGAAGCGTCCCCAAAACATTTACGAGCATCCCTACGATCAGAACCCGGAGACGGCCTCGAAAATTCATCAGTGGGGCATGGTCATCGACTTGCAAACGTGCGTGGGCTGTTCTGCCTGCGTGGTTGCCTGTCAGAGCGAGAACAACATCCCCATCGTCGGCAAGGATCAGGTGGCCCGTGGCCGCGAGATGCTCTGGATGCGCATCGACCGCTACTACAGCCACAATCCGGATGCCGATGTGAACGCGGAGTTGGCTGCCGAGGATCCGCAAATGGCGGTCCAGCCGATGTTCTGCCAGCACTGCGAAGCGGCCCCCTGCGAAAGCGTCTGCCCGGTCAACGCGACGGTTCACGACGAAGAGGGCATCAACGCCATGGCCTACAACCGCTGCATCGGCACGCGGTATTGCGCCAACAACTGTCCGTACAAGGTTCGTCGCTTCAACTGGTTCGATTTCAACAAGCGCGAAAGCGACTACGGCGCTGCCCAAGATCAGCACTTGGTCAACACGGGCAATCTTTACAAGGGACCGCTCGGTGTGAACCGCAATGCGGCACCGGAGTGGGAGATCATCAAGTTGGTCAAGAATCCGGATGTCACGGTCCGCATGCGCGGTGTGATGGAGAAGTGCACGCTGTGCGTGCAGCGCATCCAGCAAGGCAAGATTGCCCAGAAGGTCAAGGCGGGTAACAGCGGTGACGTGGCGGTGCCGGATGGCGCGATCAAGACCGCCTGCCAACAGGCTTGCCCGGCCGACGCGATCGTGTTCGGCAACATGCTTGATGCGAACAGCGAAGTCGTAAAATCCAAGGCCAGCCCGCGGAATTACTCCGTCCTCGGCTTCCTCGACACTCGTCCCCGGGTCACGTACTTGGCGCGGGTCCGCAATCCGAACCCAGTGATCCTGGACCTCGAGAAGCGCAAGACCCCGGACAGCCAACGCGACTACGAGCGCTTCCGTCACGAGTCCCCATTTCAAGAACACTCACATGGTCACGATGCCTCGCATCAATCCGCGACTCCGGCGGGGAAAGGAGCGGTCTAATGGCTAGCCCTGGAAAATCCGCCGCCGTCAAGGCGCCTGAACCGCCGGCCGAACTGGTCCGCGAGCCGTTGGTCCTCAACAACCGCTCCCTCGGTTGGATCACAAACGCCATCGCCGGCGTCTGTGAGAAGCCGATGCCCAT
Source organism: Akkermansia muciniphila (assembly GCA_945883815.1). Classification (GTDB taxonomy): domain Bacteria; phylum Verrucomicrobiota; class Verrucomicrobiia; order Limisphaerales; family UBA9464; genus SXXZ01. Next base: position 11,435 of record CAMCYJ010000006.1, read on the forward strand.
CTGGTGGTGGCCCGCTTTCATCGTTTCGGTGGGCGGCATGCTCACCATGTTCTCGCTCATTGCCTACCTGGTTTCCACCGGTGTCGGTGTGTGGGGTCTCAATCATCCGGCCGCTTGGGCGTGGGATATCACTAATTTCGTGTTCTGGATCGGTATCGGTCACGCCGGAACCCTGATCTCGGCGGTGCTCTTCCTGCTCCGTCAGAAGTGGCGCACGTCGGTGAATCGGGCGGCTGAAGCCATGACTATTTTCGCGGTGGCTTGCGCGGGCATTTTCCCCGTGTTCCACACCGGCCGTGTCTGGTTCGCGTTGCTCCCGGGTTATTTGTTCCCGGCACCGAATGCCAACGCGATATGGCCGCAGTTCCGTTCTCCGCTGTTGTGGGATGTGTTCGCGGTGTCCACCTACGGTACGGTTTCGTTGCTGTTCTGGTATGTTGGGCTCATCCCTGACTTGGCCACCTTGCGGGATCGTTCCAAGGGCCTGCTGCGCAAGTTCTTCTACGGCTTGTTCTCCTTGGGTTGGACCGGTTCCAACCGCCACTGGAGCAATTATGAAAAGGCCTACCTGCTCTTGGCGGGCCTGAGCACACCGCTGGTGTTGTCGGTGCACTCCATCGTGTCGTTCGACTTCGCTGTTTCGGTGGTGCCCGGATGGCACACGACCATCTTCCCGCCGTACTTCGTGGCTGGCGCGATTTTCTCAGGCTTCGGCATGGTGCTCACCTTGCTCATCCCGCTGCGCTCACTCTTCAAGCTTGAAGACGTAATCACCCTTCGTCACGTGGAACTCATGTGCAAGGTGCTCCTGGCCACCGGTTCCATCGTCGGATACGCCTACGGCATGGAGTTCTTCATCGCCTGGTACGGCGGTAGCCCTTACGAGCTCTACGCCTTCAAGAATCGCGCATTCGGTCCCTACTGGTGGAGCTACTGGGCCATGATTTCGTGCAACGTGATCAGCCCGCACTTCTTCTGGTTCAAGAAACTCCGCACCAGTGTGGTGTTCGTCTGGATCGTCTCGATCTTCGTGAACATCGGCATGTGGTTCGAGCGCTTCGTCATCATCGTGACTTCGCTCCACCGCGACTATCTTCCGTCGAGCTGGGGTTACTTCACCCCGAGCTGGGTGGATGTGATGACCTTCGTTGGCAGCTTCGGCCTCTTCATGACGCTGTTCCTGCTGTTCATCCGCTTCCTGCCGGTCATCGCCATTAGCGAGGTCAAAGGCGTGACGCCTCAGGCTGATCCCCACCATCCGCTCGGTGGCGCCAAGGGACACCACTAACCGAAAGCTTTGTCCATGAGTTCCAATCGTTCCAAGCCGCACGGTCTTCTGGCCGAGTTCCACACGGCTGCGGATATTTTCGAGGCGGCGATGCGTTGCCGCGACGCCGGATTCACCCAGTGGGATGTGTATACTCCATTCCCGATCCACGGCATGGATGAAGCCATGGGGCTTCGCAAGTCGCCGGTCGGATGGTTCACCTTCTGCGGTGGTTTCACCGGTTTCTTCACCGGGATGACCATGATCTGGTACATGAACAAGTTCGACTACCCGTTGGTGGTCGGCGGCAAGCCCTTGTTCACGCCATTGTACGCGTTCCCGGTCAGCTACGAGATGACCATCTTGTTGAGTGCCTTCGGGACACTCTTCGGCATGTTCTTCCTGAACCAATTGCCCAAATTCTACAACCCGCTCTTCAAGAACGAGCGGTTCAAGAAATCGACGGACGACCGGTTCTTCATTTGCATTGAGGCAACCGACCCGAAGTTTGGAACGGACGCGACCCGCACCTTCCTGACCGAAAAATGCCATGCTGCGGTCGTTGAACTCGTGGAGGACTGAATGCGCACCTTCCTGAAATACTTCTTCACCGCCTACGTGCTGGCGGTTGCCCTCGTGGTCGGAATCGCCGGATTCCGCGGGTCCAAGAGCACCAAGCCGCCGCTGGAGGTGTTCCCCGACATGGATCGCCAGCCCAAGCTGCGCCCCCAGACCACCACCAAGTTCGCCGCCTGGGCCGATGGTCAGACTTCCCGCCCGCATCCCGCTGGTACTGTATCCCGCGAATCCAATTGGGAAGACAACGCCTTCAACACCGGTCGCCAAGGTGGTACTGTGGTCGAAGTGATGCCCCTCGAGGTGACTGCTGCGGTGCTCAAGCGCGGACAGGAGCGTTACTCCATTTACTGCCAGCCTTGCCACGGTGTCCTCGGTGACGGCAAGGGGATCACCAGCAAGTACGGCATGGGCAACACGGCCAGCTTGCATCAAGAGCGTCTGATCAAGACCCCGGACGGAGACATCTTCAACACCATCGGCAACGGCAAGAACACGATGATGGGCTACGCCTCGGCGATCCCCGTAGCCGACCGCTGGGCCGTGGTGGCCTATGTCCGGACGCTGCAACTCAGCCGCCTCGCCGCGGAGTCTGAAATCCCGGCGGCGATTCTGCCCACCATCAAGTAAGGATCCATGAACGCAATTTCACGACAAACCAAGTCCTGGATGGCAGTGGCCGGGGTGGTGGCCGCCGGCGCCGTCGTCGGCCTCAGCATCCTCCCTGCCTTGGGCGCCGATGCCGGACACACAGCCCATGCGGCCCAAGAAGTGGCCCGCGGCGCGGCCAGCCATGGCGCAGCCGATCATGGCCATGCCGCCGTCTCGGTTTTTTCTCTCAAGCAAATCGCCCACAGTTACCTCACGGCCTACATGTTCTGCCTGAGCCTTTGCGTGGGTTCGCTGTTCCTCACCCTGGCGCATCATTTATTTGATGCCGGTTGGTCGGCGTCCATCCGTCGGGTCACCGAAACCGTCGCCAGCCTGCTCTTTCCTTGGATGCTCATCCTGGCCTTGCCGATCATCGTCTTCGCCTGGACGGGCAATCTTCACGCGTGGTTCAAGATCAACCCGGCGGACGATCATGCACTCGATGTCAAGAAGGTGCTCTTCAATCCGATGGCGTTCACCGTCTTGGTTCCGGTGTTGATCACGTTGCTGGGTCTCTTGGCCCGCCAAATTCGTGCGTGGTCCATTGCCCAAGACAAAGACGGTGCGGCTCACTGGACGAGCAAGTCCCGAAAGCTGGCTGCCGGTGGCATCTTCTTCTTCGCCTTCGGAGTCACGCTGCTGTGCTTCCTCTTGATGAAGTCCTTGCAGCATCAGTTCTTCAGCACGATGTACGGCGTTTACTACTTCGCCGGCAGCGTCTGGACCACGCTCATCACCTTGTATTTGCTCACGATGTGGTTGTCCCAACCGGGTCGCCCGCTCGAGAAGGTGTATTTCAAGCGCCAGCAGCAAGACCTTGGTGTGCTGTTCTTTGCCTTCACCGTTTTCTACGCCTACATCCACTTCTCGCAGTACTTCCTCATTTGGAATGCCGCCCTTCCGGAAGAAACCTTCTGGTACGTCCGCCGCGAGGTGGGTTCGTGGAAGTGGGTCGGCATGACCATTCTATTCGGACACTTCTTTGTGCCGTTCCTCATTCTGCTCAATCAGGACATCAAGCGGAACATGGCCGTGATGATTCCGGTGGGCGCATGGGCCTGGTTGATGCAGTACGTCGACATGACCTACAACGTCATGCCGGTGCTGCACCCGGAGGGTTTGAAACTCACGCTGTGGGACCCGATTTTCTGGATCGGCATGTCCGTCGTGTTGGCTCGCCTGTTCTGGTCGGACTATCGCAAGAATCCGGCCTACCCCCTCAAGGATCCGCGGCTTCAGGAAGCCATTGTCCACCACGAAGTGCCGGCTCCCGGTGCTTCCGCTGCCCACTAAAGCATTAGAAATCTCCTGACATGAGTTCCTCGAATTGCTGTTCCCCGACGTCGAAGACGATGCTCGCCTACTTGGTGGGCGGGGTGGGCTCGTTCCTGATCGTGGGTGCGTTGGCTTGGTTGGTGGTCCGTCAACCGGTGTCGCCCGTGGACGCCGAACGGGTGGGCCAACGGATCAAGTTCCGCACTGAGGTCGAAGCGGCCAGCTCACCCAAGGTGACCGGTTACGCCCTCGATACCGATGCTCTGGCCAAGGGCAACAAGGTTTATCACGTTCCCATCGCCCGGGCCTTGGAGATCGCCGCCCAGGATTTCAAGGATCCGGCCGCCGGTCGTGCCAAGCTCATTCAGCGTTTGGAGGACAAATCAAAGCAGCAGTCCTTTGAGTGACCCCATGTCGGTGATTGCCTTCATCTTGTTGGGAAGCGTGGTGCTGTTGCCAGCGGCCGGCTTGTTGGCGTTGCGTTGGGCAACGTCCACGGGTCAGTTCCGTTGCCCGGATAAGGCAGCCCTGCTGCCGTTCGATGAAGTGGAGCCCGTGGGAATGGAAACCGACTGCATTTTGGGAGGAAACCGCCGTTGAGCATGATCAATCAGTCGCAAACGCTGCAGAACAAAACGCTGCGGGCTCTATTGCCGGGTGATGCCCTCACCGGTGGCGGTACCGAGGGCGGCAAGAAGGCGGCTCTGGCGGAAATCGATGCTTCCTGCCGAGTGCCGGTGCTTTTCTTCTTCCTGAGCGGTTTGGCGTGGCTTCTGGCCGGCACCGTTTTGGCGCTGGTGGCCAGCATCAAGCTCCATACCCCAGGTTTCCTGGCGGGCTGGGAGTGGCTCACCTTTGCCAATGTCCGTACGGCTCACCTCAACACGGTCGTCTACGGGTTCGCCTCGCAAATTTCTGTGGGCGTGACCATTTGGTTGATGTGCCGCTTGTGCCGCATCCCGCTGGTGGCTCCGGGTCTCATCACCGTGGCCAACTTGTTCTACAACCTCGGTGTCACCGTGGGTGTGGGCGGCATCCTCATCGGTGATTCCACGGCCATCGAGTGGTTGGAAATGCCCCGCTACGCCACCCCGATCTTGTTCGTCAGCTACGCACTGATCGCGGTCTGGACGATTGTCACCTTTCGCTTGCGGGCTGAGCGTCATTTGTACGTTTCCCAGTGGTACTTGTTGGCGGCCGTCCTCTGGTTCCCGTGGCTGTACGGAACTGCGCAGGTCATGCTGCTCATCGAGCCCGTCCGGGGCGTGGTTCAGGCGGCGGTGAATTGGTGGTTTGCGCACAACGTGCTCGGACTGTGGTTCACGCCCATTGGTCTGGCCTCCATTTACTACTTCATCCCGAAGGTCATTGGTCGTCCGATCCATAGCTACTACTTGAGTGTCCTGGGTTTCTGGTCGTTGGCCCTCTTCTACAACTGGAACGGCATGCACCATTTGGTCGGGGGTCCGCTTCCGGCCTGGATGATCACCGTGAGCATTGTTGCCTCGGTCATGATGCTCATCCCCGTCATCACGGTGGCCATCAATCATCATTTCACGATGGTGGGTCATTTCGGGAAGCTGAAATACAGCCCCACGTTGCGTTTCATGGTTTTCGGTGCGGTGTCCTACACCTTGGCCAGCCTTCAGGGTGTGGCTAGTGCGGTGCGCAGTATCAGCGAGGTGACCCACTTCACCCACCATACCATCGCCCACGCCCACCTGGGTATGTACGCCTTCTTCACCATGGTGATGTTCGGCGCGATGTACTACATCTTGCCGCGGATCACCCAGCGGGAATGGCCCTCCAACGGCCTGATCTCCCTGCACTTCTGGGGCGTTGCTTTGGGCATCGTTTTGTATGTGGTTCCGATGAGCATCATGGGTTTCATCCAGGGAACGATGCTCAATGACGCCGCCGTCCGCTTCCTCGATGTCGTTCAATTCACCCTGCCGTGGCTGAAGCTGCGGACCCTCGCGGGTCTGTTGTTGGCTGCCGGCCATGTGGCCTTTGTCATCAACGTCGGTTGGCTGCTGGTGCGGATGTTTGAACCCTACCGCAAGCCGGTGGTGAGCATCTTGACCGGTGAGGCTGAAACGGTGGCCGCCGCCAAACTACCATGAGTTACGGACCGCTACTTTTTTTGGGAATCCTCTTCACTTTGGCGTCGAGCTGGGTGGGATTGGTTCTCCTTCCGCACCGTCAGATGGGGGCGTTGGGACAGCATACCGACACCAACACGGCGGCCATTTACCCGGCGGCCCGTTCGGGTGAGGCTCAACAAGGCGCTGAACACTACCGTTCTCTCGGGTGTGTCTACTGCCATACCCAGCAAGTTCGGCCCGAAGGCTATGGCTCGGACATCGAGCGGGGATGGGGCCGTCGCCGGACGGTGAGTCGCGACTACATCCATGACAAGACGGTGATGCTCGGGACCATGCGCACCGGGCCCGACCTCACTAACATCGGGGAGCGTCAGGCCGATGCCGCTTGGCACTATCGACATCTTTACAATCCGCAAATCACCAGCCCCGGCAGCATCATGCCGCCGCATGCGTTCCTGTTTGAAACGCAAGCCATCGGTCCGGCCGGTCGCTCCACCAATGCATTGGTTTTAGAAGGAACTTTTGCGCCGCCTGCGGGTCAGCAAGTGATCCCGACGCGCCGCGCCGACCAATTGGTGGCTTATTTGCGCAGCCTCAAGTCGTCCGGAGACCTGCCGGAAGCGCCGGTCAAGAAGGAGGAGGCCCAATGAGCAATCCCCAGGAATCTCCCAACGCCTCCTCCTCGCGGTTGGATCGTGGTGAAAACCACGACGTCACTGAGTTGCATGCGGCGGTTCTGCGCGAGAAGCCCGATCCGGTGGAAGGGTTTGAGCCGGTGAATCTCTGGGTGGTGGCCGGCATCGCCGGACTGCTTTTCTGGGGTGGTTCCTACCTGACCCAGTACAGCGGTCGCTTCGAGGCCATGGAGTTCTCGGAGTTTCCTCACGGCAAGCCGGTTCCTGTGGCCGCCGTGGCCGCCGATCCTCTGGCAGCCGTCAAGCGCGAGGGGATGATCGCATATAATGCAGTCTGCGCTTTGTGCCATGGTGAAGATGGTGCAGGCAAGGCCGGCGTGGCGCCGACTCTGGCTGGCTCAGATTGGGTCAATGCCGATGGCCCCAATCGCTTGTTGCGCATCGTTCGGCACGGCCTCAAGGGCACGGTGAAGGTGAACAAAGATGTCACCTGGAACCCGGCTAACGACGCGGGCATTGTCATGGGTTCCCAGTGGGACGCCATTGGCGGGACCAATGAGAAGTTGGCGGCGGTGCTCACTTACATCCGCTCGTCCTGGGGCAACACCGGGGCGGCCGTGACGCCTCAAATGGTGGCGGATGGGTTGGCGCCGGTGAAAGACCGGTCGGCCGATGCCAACTGGACTCAGGAAGAATTGCTTCAGGTTCCGGCCAGCGGGGCTGGGGCTCCGGCTGCTGCGGCTGCTGCCGCCACGCCCGACCAGCTCAAGGCTCAACTGCAGGCCCTTCCGGCCGAGCAGCGGCAGGCCCTCCTCAAGGAGTTGTCCAAGTGAGTGGGCGGGGGGCTGAACCGTTCGACGGTTCGACCTCCCGGTTGTTTCGCCGCTGGATTCAGTCCGCGAGATGGGGGAGCTTTCTTCGGAGGACTATCCTAGGTTCAAGGTCAGGATTCACCTGGGGTTGCGGACGAACGCCCGAACTGTATTCTTTTGGCCTATGAATGGTTGGAAGGTCTTCAGTTGGCCATGGGTTCTCGTCGGGCTCTTGTGCGCACTGGGGGTCGGCTGTGAGACCTACGGCAAGGCCGACTGGAAATCCCGGGTCGGTCACTATTCGTGGGATCAGGCGATCGAGGAATTGGGTCCGCCCGAATCCGAAGCCAAGATCTCCGATGGCTCTCGGGTAGCCAGTTGGGTAATTTCGCGGTCCCGGACTTACAGCACTGCCATTCGTGGACCCATGTTCTGGAATTGGAGCGGTCAGGACGTCACCACCACCGCCGAATCGCACCTGCTGCTCACCTTTACAGCCCAAGGCCAACTCAAGGCCTGGAAACGCATCTACAAATGAAACGCCTTCGCAATGATGCCGCCTCCGAGGTGGATCTCGGATGGATGGGAGCCCTCAATCGAGCCATCCGCTGGTGCCTGTTCATGGGCATCATCGGCTTCATTGTCGCCCAGTACTTGCCGCTCATTCGCAAAAACCAGGCGCTGCGAGAAAACGTGGCCCGTTGGGAGACCCAGCAAGCCCGCCTGACCGCACAGGCCAATGACACCGCGGCGCGGTTGCAAAGCCTTCGTGAAGATCCCCGCACCGTGGAGCGTGCAGCCCGCGAGCGTCTGCAATTGGCCCGCACCAACGAGAGTGTGATCAATTTCGTGACCCCGAATTCTTCGACCCGCTGACCTGCTATTTTTTATGAAATTGAATCCATTTTGGCTCAAGCGCCTGTGTAGGATGCTGATTGCCAGCGTGTCGCTCGGTACCTCCGTGCTCTCCGCAGATTCCGTGCTGCCGGTGTACGATGCGCTTTGTGCGGCGCCCAAGCTTCGGATGTCGCTCACGGGGGATGCCGATTCGATGGGTGTTCTGGAGGGGACTGAAGACCTCAATGGCGGTGAATGGCGTCCCTTGCTGCAGTTGGGGGCGATCTCCGGACACCATGAGTGGATGGATCCCGAGAACCGGGCCCAGGCTCGCCGGTTCTACCGTCTGAACCGTTCTCCGCGGCCGCCGCTGCTGCCGCTCCCCAATTTCCGCCTGAACGATCACCGGGGGTTTTCCCACGAATTATTCCGCGAAGGCGATTCTCGCGCCGTGGTGCTGGTCTTCACCGATGCCCAGGGTCTGGATTCGCACTGGAAGCAACTGAAGCCGATTGTCGAGGCCCAGACCGCGGCGGGCGTCCAGTTCTGGATGGTCGATCCGATGGATGATCGCTCGACCCTGGCCGCGGCCGCCACCCAGGCTGGAGTGACCATTCCGGTGCTCCAAGACTCGGCACAACTGGTGGCCCGCTCCTACGGGGCGTCGGCTTCCGGCGAGGCTGTGGTGTTGGAAGCGGAGTCCTTGACCACCGTGTACCGCGGCGCCATCGAAGATGCGGTGGAAGTGGCCACGGGGACCCCGGTTCGCCAAACCTATTTGGCCGATGCGCTCACCCGGTTCACCGCGGGCACGCGTCCGACCGTCGAATATGCCCGTCCGCAGGGCCAGCCCTGGCGGCATGAAGACTCCGGAGTGGCTTCGTATCGCAACGAAATCGCGCCGTTGCTTCAGGCCAAGTGCGTGACCTGCCATCGCCCGGGCGAGATCGGATCTTGGGGCATCACGAGCCATGCGGCCGTCCGTGCCAAGTCCGCGGCCATCCGAGCCAATGTCCTCGAAGGACTGATGCCGCCGTGGCATGCCGACCCCGCGCACGGAAAGTTCGAGAACGACTTCTCGCTAACCCCACAGCAGCAGGCTCGGTTGGTCGCCTGGTTGGATGCGGGTGCCCCGCGCGAGGCCGGGGTGGATCCTCTGGAGACCGTGCCCCCGGCGGCCGGTTTGTGGCCCATGGGGCAGCCGAATGTCGTCCTCAAGATCGCCACCCAGCAAATCAAAGCCACGGGGCAGATGCCCTACGCCTACTTGATGGTCACTAACACCCTCAAGACCAATGCCTGGTTGCGGGCGGCGGTCATCCGGCCGGGCAATCGCACCGTCGTGCACCATGCACTCATCTTCTACATCAAGCCGGGTTCCATTTTTCAAATGCTCGCGGATTTCCAGGCGATCCAAGGAGGGTTGAATGGGTTTTATGCCGGCTATGTGCCGGGCATGGACCAGCGCGAATACCCGGCTGGGACGGCCAAGTTTCTGCCGGCCGGTGGTACGTTTGTCTTCCAGATGCACTACACCCCCAACGGAAAAGCCACCACCGATGCCACCGAGATGGGGCTTTACTTGAGTTCAACTCCGCCGGCGATGGAACTGAAGACCGGGGCGGCCAATTCGACGGTCATCGACATCCCGGCTGGCGCGCGCAATCACCGCATGGTGGCGGAGCGTTCCTTTGACAAAGCCGTCGATATCCACGAGTTGAGCCCGCACATGCATTTCCGCGGAGACTCCATGCGCTTTGAGGCGTTCCTGCCCGATGGTTCGTCGCAGGTCTTGCTCAATGTCCCCAAGTACGACTTCAACTGGCAGGCCTTGTATCGGCTGACGCAACCGGTTCGTCTTCCGGCGGGGAGCCGTATTCGGATTTCCGGTGGATTCGACAATTCCCGTTGGAACCCCTTCAACCCGGACGCCAAGTCGCGGGTGCGATTTGGTGAGCAGACCGACGACGAAATGTTCATCGGCTACATCAACTATTCCGAGGTGCCGTAGACTCCGTTCACCCGTGCGACGGCACGGTCCCGGTGTTGCGGTTCCGGGCTCATCGGCAGCCGGCCGGGCCGATTGAGCCGGCTTGTCGATGAGCGCCCAAAATCAACGTGGGTGACCGGACTCCGGGGCTCCTTCGAACAGCGGCACGAGCTGCATGCCTGGCACTGTCACAAGACCGCGGTCGGTCAGGCGGATCTCCGGGATCACCGACAGGGGCAGGAGGTTGAATCCCATGTAGGGCAGGAGGCAGCCGGCTTCCTCCCAGACCTTCTTGAGGGCTGCTGTTTCTTGGGCCACGTGGCCTGCGCGCTTGTCGGAGAGCAGGCCGGCGATGGGCATTTCCACCAAGGCCAATACCCGCCCGTCGCGCACCACACAAACGCCGCCCTGGCACTTCCGGAGCGTGTCCACGGCCAGGCGCATGTCGGCCTCGCTCTTGCCGGCGACGATGAGGTTGTGCGCGTCGTGCCCGACCGAACTGGCGACAGCACCGCCGCTGAGCCCGAAATCCTGCAACAGGCCGTAACCGACTCCGCCATTCTTCCCGTGCCGTTCCACCACGGTCAGGAAACACCATTCCGGATGGGCCGCCAGCGTGGTGGGCCAGTCGGCGGCGGGTGTGAAGGCCACCTTCTCGTGGAAGGTCAGAATGCCCGGCAAGGCCACTCGTAGAACGTGGGCGGTGCAGGGAGCCTGCGGCAGGTCGGGAATCAGGCGGACTCCATCGGCAATGTGGACCGTCTTGTAAGCGGCGGCTGGGTAGCGGTAGCGGTCGGACAAGGCCGCATCCAAGGCCGGGGTGACCTTGCCGGATTCGACCACGAGTTCCCCGCCGTACCAGGTGCTCTGCGGTTTCAGGTCATCATTCAGCAGCACCACGTCGGCGCGACGTCCCGGGGCCAGCCCGCCGAAGTCACCGTCCATGCCGTAGCGAGTGGCCGGGTGCAGCGACCCCATGCTCCAGGCGGTCACGGGAGCAATACCGGCCTTCACCGCCTCGCGCACGACCCAGTCGAGACCGAAGAGGAAGAGGTCATCGGCGTCGCGGTCGTCGGTGCACACGCACACCCGCTTGGGGCTGGCTCCAGCCCGGGTGACGGCTTGGATGGCCAGCGGCAGGGAGTGCCACGGCGTCGCCGGATTGCCACCCCGCAAAAAGATCCACACGCCGGCCTCCAGGAAGTCGGAAGCGATGTCCGGATCGATGGACTCGTGGGTGTCGGTGATGCCGCTGGCGGCGCAGGCACTCACGAATTCCCGTCCGTAGATGTGCCCGCAGACCGGTTTGCCGCGCTTCAAGGCCGCCGCGAGGATTGCGTGGCTGCGCGGGTCACCCATGGCCACGTGCACGAAGTCCATCTTCTCGCCCAGCGCCGCGGCCTCGGGCCAACGGTCGAAGAGCGCGCCGATCTTCTCGGCGGTCAGGTCGCCCCCGGCGGTTTCGAACTGCGGACCGGTGGCCGGCACGGTGCTCGGAACCGTGAGGAAGATGTTCAGCGGGGCTCGCCGGGCGTCTTCCAACATCCACTCGATCCCCTCGGCGTCGCACACATTCCCGATCTCATGGCTGTCGCAGAAAATGGAGGTGACGCCGCTGAGCAGGGCCGCCTCGGCATAGGCGCAGGCCGTCATCATCGACGACTCGATGTGGATATGGGGATCGACCAAGCCGGGGGCCAAGATCCCGCCGCCTGCATCGAAGAATCGGGCCCCGGAGTTTTTGGGGCAGGAGCCCGCGGGCTTCACAGCGGCGATGCGGCCGGCGCTGATCCAGATTTCCCGCTGGTCATGGATGCGCTCGGTGTAAGTCGAGAGTATCCGAGCCCCGGTGATCACCAGGTCCGGGGTCTGCCGCCCCATGGCCACTGCGGCCAGGCGTTGGGTCAGGGTATGCAGCGGGGCGACGGAGAAACGGGTCAGGGTGCTCATGCTGGGGGTGTGCCGCCGGGCACGGCCTCAGTCCTCAACCAGAAGGCCCCGCGAGTCAAGGGAGGGAGTGCCCGGGAACACCGAGGATTCGTGAGCCGGACGGGGATGCGGTGGATTCCGGGTCGGAGAGTCACAGGAAGCGACCGAGCTCGGCCCGGCCTGTGCAACCGGCCCGCCGGGCTCGGATCAGCGCCGCTCCGAAGGCGACCCCCAGGGTGGTTGCCAGGCAGAACCCGGCCAGGGCGACGGTAAGCCGCCAGTCACCGCCCCAGTGACTTAGTCCCCAGAAGGACAGGGTAGCCGCCAATCCTGCCGAGAGTGCGGCACGGGACCACGAGGCCCTCAGTTTTGTCCAGAGAGGCTGGCCGCTGGCCTTGGCGAACTCGAAGTGCAGCGGCAGCAGCGTGCTGCCGGACGAACCGGCAATGAAGGCGAGGAGGATGCCCGTCGGTCCCAGCCACAGGCCGAGGGGCACACTGAAGGCCAGGCAGCAGGCCAGCTCGCGCCGCATCAGCCGGGCTAGCAAGTCCATGTGGCCGTGGCCGAACATCCAATAGCCCGGTTGCGAGGCGATGCCCGTAATCAGGTAACGCAGGGCGAAGAGCGAGGTGAGCAAGGTGCCTCCGGAGAAATCCTCAGTCTTGTAGTGGGCGATGAAGGCCGGAATGCAAACGGCCGACACGGCCATGGCCCCGCCCCAGAGCCATCCGTTGAAGCGCAGGACGCCATCGGCGATTATCTCGGCCTTTTGGGTCTTGGCCGCCAAGATGGGCCAGACTGCCTCATCCGCGGATTGCAGGAGGAGCCGCAATTTGCTGAACAGATTGGCCACCACCAGGTACTGGCCGACGAGTTTTCCTTGGCACAGCCAAGCCACCAGAAGCGCATCGAGCGTGTAGACCAACAGCGTCCAGAATTGGAAGCGCATCAGGCCCGAGGAGTCGGGCCAGAGTTCCTTGAGTCGCGCGGAATCATCCGCACTCCAAGAGAAGTCCAGCAGGCGGAGCCCGGGTGCTGCAGCGCGGATCACAGGGATGGCCAAGGCGATGGCTGCAAGGCTCGGCAGGCTTTGGGAAAGCACAAAGGACCAGACCCCCAAGCCTATCCGGAAGCCCATCCACAGAATGCCGATCGACGCCCAAGCCATGAAGAGTTGCAGCATGAACATCCGGCGCTGCTGGCCCAGACCGGTGAGCAATTGCAGGAAAGCTGATCCGAGAGCCACCACGCCGCTGACCGCGCCCAGCAGGGGGTAGAAGGCCCAAGGGAGGTGGAGCGATCGGGCATTGGGAGTGAGTGAGTAGGCGCAGAGGATGACCGTGCCCAGCACGGCCACGGCGGCGCAGAACCACGAATAGAGGCGCTGACCGAACTGCAGCATCCGCACTGTTTCCTCATCCCGTGCGCGTCCGAGGATCCTCCGGTTGAGCGTGTTGCGGAATCCGCCGTCGAGGGCGGGCAGACTTCCCAAGACCAACAAGGCGGCGCTGATCAGCCCAAACAGCTCCACCGAATCGAACATCCGGATCGTCAGGAGCGACACCAGAGCCCAGGAAAGATAGGCTATCGCGCGCCAGAAAACGGTTTGGACAAAGAGGGAACCCAGCACTGCGGTGGACCCTATCAGTGGTGATTCGCGGCAGCCATTGCTGTCTTCCATGCTGGGCTGACCGTGAAGAAGCCTGGTGCGTTCAATTTCTGCCCTCGGCCGGGCCATGGATGGGCAATGGAGAACCCAGTCGCACCGAGCGAGACCTTGTCGGCAAGAGGAGGGGGGTGGTTGGACCGGTGTTGAGCTCGTGTTGGGCTCGTGTGGGCTCGTGTTGGGCTTGCCTCGCCGGAGGCTCTCCGGTAGTCCCGTTGTCTCATGACTGTCGATGCTTCGACTCCCGCTTCTTCCCAGCGTGGGCGCATCCTGGTCATTCGCGGAGGGGCCTTGGGCGATTTCATTGTCACGCTGCCCGTGTTGGCCGCACTGCGGAACCAGTTCCCCCACACTCGACTCGAGGTGTTGGCCTACCCGCAGGTGGCCACACTGGCCGTCCGCGCTGGCTTGGCGGACGCGGCGCACGCCATTGAATCGCGGCCTCTGGCTGGATTCTTTGCCCGCAACGGGGCGCTCGATCCAATGGAGTCGGAGCGCTTTGCCCGTTGCGATGTGATCTTCAGTTTTCTGTACGATCCGGATGAGCTCTTCCGCGACAACATCGCTCGCGTGACCTGCGCCCAGGTCATCCAAGGTCCCCACCGTCCGGAGGAGTCGACCGGAGTTCCCGCATCGGTCCAATTGCTCGCGCCCTTGGAACGTCTGGCGATCTTCGATGCCGACCCGGTGCCCCGCCTCCGCTGGGCCGGGATGGGGCCGGGTGTGGAAGGTTGGATCGCCCTGCACCCGGGCAGCGGCAGCGCTCGCAAGAATTGGCCGTTGGAGCGCTGGAAGGCTCTGGTCAGCCGTTGTGTGGCCCAGACCCATTGGGGGTTGGTGCTCATCGGCGGCGAGGCCGAGGCCGAGGCCCTCGACAGCCTGGAGCGGTTGATTCCGCCGGCGCGACGTCAGGTTTTGAGAGGCCGTCCTCTGGAATCGGTGGCCGAACAACTCTCCCGTTGCCGGGGGTTTCTCGGGCATGATTCCGGGATCACCCACCTTGCGGCGGCTGTGGGGATTCCATGCCTGGCCTTGTGGGGGCCTTCCAACGAGTCGGTCTGGAAGCCCGGTGGTCCCGGGGTTCAGACCGTGTCGCATCCCGGTGGATTGGCGGATCTCGGACTCGATGCCGTTTGGCGCGCTGTTGCGGATCAATTCTCGCCCATCTTGAGCTCCTCCAGATGCGGTCCCCGATAGGGAGATTGTCCTCGAGGTTTTTCGAGCGACGTTGCCATGGAGTCTCAACTTGGCCCTCGATGCGGTGTTGGTTGAGGCGTGCCATTGCGGCCTTCGAGCCTGACTTGGGTCGGAATGGATTGTGGTGAAACTCTGAAAAACCCGTTGCAGATCCGCGGCAAAACAGGCTTTGTTCACGGCTCTGGTCGCCAGGCCCATGCCTCGACCAGTGGTTCGAGGTGCCGAGGTGCCTCGGCCGTGAGCCTGAATGCGGAAGATTCTGAAAGGAGTTTCCGCCAGGTCCGGGAAGGAGCTGAATTTTGAAGTGAGCGAAGTCAAACTGAAGAAGGGCGAGCCCGTGGATCGCGCGCTGCGCCGCCTGAAGAAGAAGGTGGACCGCGAGAACACTCTCCGTGACGTACGCATGAAGCGTCATTATGAGAAGCCCAGCGAAACCAAGCGTCGTAAGATGAAGGTTTCCAAGTTCTCTGCGATGCTGTCTGCCCGTTATGCCGACCTTTGATGGTCGATGGCGAGGTGACGCGCTGTAAGGCGATTTGCATTAAACAGGGCCGAATGCTTTCCTTCGTGAACGCATTCGGCCTTTTTGTTTCCGGACAGGAGTCTGGATCCCTGACTGTAGAGCCGAAGGACTTCACATCATGTATTCTCTATCCACCTGCTGGAATTCGAGCCGCCATCAAGACGGAGGCGATATGCTGCGGGAGATCCGAGACCTCGGTTTCGAGTACGCCGAATTGAGCCACGGTGTCCGCGTCAGCCTGGTGCCAGGAATCATCGACGCCGTGGAAGCGGGCGTGATCAAGATCAGCACCCTGCACAATTTCTGCCCGCTGCCCATGGGCGTGAACCACGCCGCGCCGAATCTCTTCAAGTTCTCGGCCTCCGAAAAGCGGGAGCGCGACTTGGCCTGGAAGCACTCGATCAAGACCATCGAGACGGCCGAACGCCTCGGGGCCAAGTTGATCGTGCTGCACTCCGGTGCGGTTGATCTCTCTGGTTTCTTCGGAGATCCCCATTATCAAGACAAGCTTGAGGCCCTCGCCGCGGCCGGAAAGCAGGACTCCCCCAAGTACGTCAAGCTACTGGCCGAGTTGGAGCAGCGTCGCGAAGCCCGCAAGGAGCAGCCCATGGAGTTGGCGGTCGACATGATCCGCCGATTGGCCGAGGTGGCGGGCGAGAAAAACCTCCTCTTGGGTATCGAGAATCGGGAATCCGTCGAAGAAATCCCCTTCGACCACGACATGCTTTTCTTCCTCGACCAGTTGCCGGACAACGTCCGCTACTGGCATGACTGCGGACATGCCCAGATCAAGCACCAGATGGGTTTCATCGACCATCGCATGCACTTGGAGAGTTTGTCCGAGCGCTTGGGTGGTTTGCACATCCATGACGTGGTGCTCACGCCCGATGGAGCCCACGATCATGCCCCTCCGGGTGCGGGTGTCATCGATTATGACGCCCTCAAGCCGTTCGTGGGCCCGGAGCATATCAAGGTGATAGAATTGAATCCCGGGGTGGCGCCGGAAGATGTCAGCAAGGGTCACGCCCATATCCGATCGGTCTGGGGGCCGGAGTAGTTCGAATGGCTTCCCGTCCCGAAAACTCCTCTCGAAGAACGCTGGTGCAATTAATTCGCCTGGCAGTTTGTGGACTGCTTTTGGCGGCCATCTTCCACAGAATCTTTTGCAACGAGGCGCAGATCGACCTCCTGGCCCAGGGCAAGCCCGAGGCTTGGAACACCATGGGGCGTTGGGAGCAGCGTCAATACGCGTGGACCCATAGCCCTGCGAAGCTTCTGGAGACGGCCCGGCGTTTGGATTCCGGGAGTCTGGGCCTGGCCTTTGGCCTCTGCGGTGCCCTGATTTTTCTGGGGGGGCTTCGTTGGCGGGAAGCCCTTCGGGTCCAGGGTCTGGAGTTGCCTCTGGGCGAGGTGACCCGGCTTTCGTTCGTGGCCCATTTCTTCAATGCCTTTCTGTTGGGATCCACCGGAGGGGATGTTTGGAAGGCCTATGCGGCCGCACGGAGCACCCATCACAAGAAGGCGGAAGCGGCGCTCACGGTCTTCGTGGACCGCCTGATTGGCATCCTGGCCTTGCTGGTGTTTGCCGTCTTCTTCGCCATTCCCAATGGCCCGCTCTTCCTGAGGTTTCGTAGCTATGACGGCGTTGGTCTGGCGATCTTTGGCATGATGGTCGTGGCGATGGTGTGTGCCGGTGCCGGGTTCTTTACGGACATTCTTTCTGAAGAGGGTCGTTTGAGCCGATGGATGAGCCGTTTCCCGCAAATGAAGGGCCCTTTGCGTGCCTTGGCTTCGTGCCGGCTGTTTGGACGCAATCCGAGATTTCTTTGGCGGAGCGCCTTGCTGTCGATCGCCATCAATTTGGCCATCGTGGGAACCTTTGCGGCGCTGGCTTCTGGGTTGGGATTGCAAATTCCTCGATGGAACTTGTGGTTTGTGGTGCCGGCGGTGGTGTGCTTGGCGGCGTTGCCGATTACCCCCAGTGGCCTCGGCGTCCGCGAGAATCTCTTCTTCGCCTTGCTGGCGGTAGAATTTCCCGGGTTCGGCGTCACGCCGGCCGAGGCCCTGTCGTTGTCGTTGCTGGGCTACACGCTCAACTTGGCCTGGAGCGCCATCGGTGGGCTCGTGTACCTGACGGTCCGCAAGTACATCCCGCCGGAGTCCTAGTCGGATTCGGAGTCGTGGCTTGCCGGATTGCCGCATGCGTCCAGACTGTCGATATGCGTTTCACAGTGGTGACAGTGGTTTCGGCGTTGGCCTGGATGGCCGCGGGCTGCGGCAAGGATGAGGTCCGGGTGTATCAGGCTCCTCAGGATGCCGCGCCGGTGGCCGCCGCCGATGCTCGGGGTGTCACGCCTCAAGATGCCTCGGTTTCCCCCGCTTCTGGCTCCGCGTCTTCTCGATCTGCGACGGCCGAGGCCAGCGCTTCGGAACGGCCGGCCGTCCCGTGGACCGTGCCTGCTGGTTGGGAGGAAAAGCCCGCCTCCGGAATGCGCGTGGCCAGCTATGGCGTGAAGCGTCCGGATGGGCGATCGGCGGATATTTCGGTGGTGGCCATGGGCGGTGGTGCCGGGGGTGAGTTGGAAAACGTCAACCGCTGGCGCGACCAGATCGGGTTGGAGCCGGCGACCGAAGCGGACTTGGCTGGACTGCGTTCCATCATCCCGGCCGGCAATCGCCAGGTGGTGGTGTACGAGTTGGACGGCAAGAAGGCGGTGCTCGACGGCAAGTATGCCGCACGCACGCTGGCAGCCATCTTGCCCGCCGGTGAGATGACCGTGTTCTTCAAGATCACCGGCGAGAATGCGCTGGTGGCCGAGCAGAAGCCCCAGTTCCTGGCGTGGTTGAAGTCGGTCGATACCGGCGGTGGCACCGGCGGCAGCGCCGAACCGGCGCCCGAAGCGTCTTCGGCAGCCCCAGCGGCCCCGGTGTCCGGTACAGCCTCGGCCGCTCCGGCGGGCTCAACTGCCTCGTCCGGTTCGGTCGCTGGCGGTGGGACCGATGGTCTCCCGAATTGGCAGGTGCCCTCCGGCTGGAAAGCCGCCGGCCCGAAGCCCATGCGCTTGGCGTCCTTTGAAATCCCAGATGCCGCCGGCAATGGCGATGTGTCCATCAGCAAGCTCAACGGCGATGGCGGCGGGCTCCTGGCCAATGTGAACCGCTGGCGTGGCCAAGTGGGCTTGGCACCATTGGAAACCTCGGCCTTGGCTGCCAATTCGACGGCCTTGACCACGGCCGGTGGTGACAGCGGCACTTGGGTCGAATTGAAGGGCGCCGACAAAACCATCCTCGGAGCGATCGTCGCCCGGGACGGGGTTTCGTGGTTTTTCAAGATGACAGCGCCCTCCTCGGTCGCCGTCCAAAACCGCGAAGCCTTCGAGAAGTTCGTGCGCTCGGTTCGCTTCTAATTGGGGGGTAAACCTCTCGTCTTTTCGAGAAACGAACGATTCCGGCGCACTTTCAAAGAATTGATTCAATCAAACCCGATCGGCCACCGTCCGAACCTCTGTCCATGCTTTCCAAGGTATTCCAGTTCCTGTCGTCCCTGCGCCTGACCGTGGTGCTGTTGGGATTGGGTGTCGCCGTGGTGTTCTTCGGGACCTTGGGCCAAACCAGCGATGGTCTTTACGTGGCCCAGGAGCGGTACTTCCGCAGTTGGTTCGCCTACTGGACGCCGCACGGATCGGCCTTCCCGGTGGTGCCGCTGCCCGGCGGATATCTGTTGGGAACGATGCTGGTCATCAACCTCATCGTGGCCCATTTCACCCGCTTCAAATGGACCTGGTCCAAGAGCGGCATCTTCCTGACACACATCGGCATCATCTTGCTGCTGCTGGGTCAACTGGCCACCGACATGTTGGCCCGCGAGAGCATCATGAGCTTCCGCGAGGGGGACACGCGGAACTATTCCGAGTCGTCGATGGACTTCGAATTGGCCGTGCTCCGCAGTGCTGGCAGCAACACCCTCGACCAGGTGGTGGCCATCCCCGCCGTGCGCTTGAAGCCGGGGGCCGAACTGCGCCACGAGTTGCTGCCCTTTGCCATCCGGGTGAAGGAAGCCTATGAAAATGCCCGGATCCGCCTGCGCGCGCCGGTGATGGACTCCAATCGCCCGCCCGCGGCGACCCAAGGCGTGGGCGCCCGGATTGTCATCGATGAGCAACCGCCGACGCGCACCATGGATGCCCGCAATGTGCCGGCCGCGGTGATCGAGATTTCGGGGCCGTCGAGCCTGGGCACTTGGGCGATCTCCGGTGAACTCAAGCCCCAGACCGTCACTGTGGAGGGAACGGAGTGGCGCCTCGAGTACCGCCCGGTGCGCGATTACAAGCCCTTCGCGCTGACGTTGCTCAAGACCACCCACGAAACCTACCCAGGCACGGACATCCCGAAGAACTTCCAGAGTCGCGTGCGGTTGCGCAACACTGAGTCCCACGAAGACCGCGAGGTGGACATTTACATGAATTCACCGTTGCGGTACGGCGGCTACACCTTCTTCCAGTATCAAATGGGCAAGGAGCAGTTGGCTGACGGCGGGCGTGGCACCAGTGCGTTGCAGGTGGTGCGCAACCCGTCGTGGGTCACCCCTTACCTCGGCTGCATTCTGGTGGGCGTGGGCCTGCTGGTTCAGTTCCTCATGCACCTCACGAAGTTCATCGCCCGGCGCAAGCCCCGGGCCGCCTGAAACTCCATTGCTGGAAACGGATTCCTCTCAACGCGCACCGCCTGAACCATGAAAAAACGCCTTCCCCTGATCATCACGGCGATCTTCGCACTTTGGATCCTGGGTGCCCTGATGCCCCGGCGTGACCCCGAGTACGCCTTTGGGGCGTTTGGCCGCCTGCCTGTGGTCTTCAATGGCCGCCTGCAGCCCCTGGATTCGCTGGCGCGCAATTCACTGACCCGCATTCGCGAAAAAGACACCGCCAACCTCGAACCGACCAAGGCATGGTACGAGCGGCCCAAGATCATCTCGGCCACCGAATGGTTGCTGACGCTCATGACCCGGCCTGAGGCCGCTGACGGCTGGAAGGTCTTCCGTGTGGATCACCCGGAGCTCAAGGCGATGCTCAAGTTGCCCGAGCCCAACCCCGCAGCCGGCGAAGACGGCAAGCACTACGCATGGAACCAGTTCGGCGAGACAGGCCTCAAGCAAATCGAGGAAAGCGCCCGGAACATCCAGGAGACCAAGAAGGATTCGTCGCTCCGCAACGCCTTCGACAACGCCACCCTGGGGTTGTACGAGGCCATGACCCTGTACCTGCGCCTCAAGAACACGGTGCACCCGCAAGACACGGTTCGCTTTGCTGCGGAAATTGCTGACTATCAGAAGGCCATCCCGGCGGGCGTGAAGGCCTTCCAACAGCGGATGACAGGATCCGATGCGTTCGACACCAATGCGCTGACTGAGGTGTTTGGACATGCCGAGCGGTATTTCGTGACGCTGCGGGGCGAGCCGCCGCTATTGATCCCTCCGGCGAACGGGGGCGATTCCTTTGCCTGGCAGCGCATGGGCGAGGCCTTGCTGGAGCCGAGCTTCGGGGCGCCGTTGCTCAAGCACCTGATGCGCGTTCCCAAGGCCGAACTCCCGCCTGAAGCCGTCGCCGAGGGCATCCGAACGGCTGGCACCCGGCCGCTGTCGCCGGCGGTGGGACATTGGGCGGCGATGGCTGACGCCTTCCGCGCGAGTCAGGTCGCGGGCTTCAATACCGCGGTGGCCAGTTATCAGACTTACTTGGAGTCGCTTCGCCTGGGCAAGGCCCTGACCAAGTCTGCGCGCGAGCAGCTTTACAATGGCTTTGCGCCGTTCTCGAAGGCGGCCTCGCTGTACATTGTGGCCTTCCTCTTCGGCTGCGGGTTCTGGTTCAACTTCGCCGAATGGAGCCGCAAGACGTCTCTGCATCTGGTGCAGTTGGCCTTCGTGGTCCACACGCTGGGGCTCATCGCCCGGATGTGGCTCGAGGGACGTCCGCCGGTCACCAATCTCTACAGCTCGGCCATCTTCATCGGCTGGGGTGCGGTGGGCCTCGGGTTGATCCTCGAATCGTTCTGGAAAAACGCCATCGGGTTGGCAGTGGCCACCGTGATTGGTTTCTCCACCCAGATCGTGGCCCACAACCTGGCCCTCGGAGGCGACACCATGGTGATGCTCCAAGCGGTGCTCGACACCAACTTCTGGCTGGCGACCCACGTGGTCATCGTGACGCTGGGCTACGCAGCCACCTACGTCGCGGGCTTCTTGGCCATCTTGTACGTGGTGCTCGGATTCTTCACGAAGGTGATGACCGCCGACATGGGTAAGAGCCTCTCGCGCATGGTCTATGGCATCTTGTGCTTTGCCACGCTGTTCAGCTTCGTGGGTACCGTGCTGGGCGGCATTTGGGCCGATCAGTCGTGGGGGCGCTTTTGGGGCTGGGATCCCAAGGAAAACGGGGCCCTCATCATCGTGCTGTGGAATGCGCTCATCTTGCACGCCCGCTGGGGTGGCATGGTTCGGGAGCGCGGTATCATGAACCTGGCGATCTTCGGGAACATCGTCACCAGTTGGTCTTGGTTCGGTACCAACTTGCTGGGCGTGGGCCTCCACAGCTACGGCTTCATGAGTGGGGCCTTCACGGCGCTCATGGTGTTTGTGGGCAGCCAATGCGTGCTCATCGCGCTGGGGCTCATTCCGCAGGCCAATTGGCGGAGTTTTTCGGCGACCGCGAGCGGTGTAGCGAAGGCTCCGGCGGCGTCGGCGGCCTGAGTCGTGGAACCGCATTGAGAGCATGGGCAACGCGATGACTGTCACCGAAACCTTGAACCATTTGGGCATCGTCGTGCCGCCGGCACCGGGAGCGGTGGCCGCCTATGAGCCGTGGGTGCGTACCGGGCATTGGGTGTTCACTTCGGGGCAGTTGCCCTGGCGCGACGGCGTGATGGCTTACGCAGGCCGGCTCGGTGCCGAACTCACGGTGGAGCAGGGGTATCAAGCGGCCCGACAGTGCGCGCTCAACGCCTTGGCCCAGCTCCAGGCGGCTGCTGGCGGGGACATCAATCGGGTCCGTCGTTTGGTGCGCGTGGAAGGGTATGTTCACTGCGCCGCGGGATTCCGTGGGCATCCGCAAGTGCTCAATGGGGCGTCCGACCTCTTCAACGCGGTGTTCGGTGCCCGCGGGGCCCATGCCCGGTTGGCCATCGGGGTTTCCGACATGCCGCTGGATGCCGCCGTCCAGATTACGGTCACGGCCGAGGTCGACGAGCCTCCCCGGTAGAGGCGCCTTCGGCGGGGAATGGTCCGCAATGGTTCGCTGCTATTTCCAACATCGGGCCCTTGCGGGATCGATGGATCCATGGCTCAGGGCTGCAAGCGGGCCTGCTTCAATTCCACCAAACCGTCCTCCATCCCGGCGCAACGCACTTCGAAGGTCACGGTCTGGCCGGCTCCGAGGAGTTGCCACTTCGAGCGGTTGTTCTCGGCGATCAACGTCCGCCCGTCGCGGCGGGTGTGGAAGGCAGGAATCTTGTCGTCGATGCGCCATTCGCACACCGGTCGCACGGCGGGGTCTGGCGTTTCCAGGAAGACCCGGACATTGCGGCTGACGATGCCCCGCTCCATTCGCTCCACCACGCCCGTGATACGGAATGAGCGTTTTTGATACCGCGCATTGGCCGCCGGGGGATCGGAGCGGTAGTGATTCACCAGTTCCCAAACGCTGATGTCCTGAGCGGTGGTCACTGGCGGCAGTTGGGAGGCCGGGGCCGGAGGTACGAGGCCAGACCACCGCGCATTTTGGAGGGCTTCGAACACGGGCTTGGCCGCGGCCAAGAGCTGGGGAGCTGTCATCGGCTTGGCTTGGGTCGTGGCGGAATCGGATGTCGGACTCGCCGTAGCCGATGGGAGAAGGGGGGTGCCTCGCAGGCGGGAGTTTTCGAGCGTCAGTCGTTTCAAGGCCGACTCGGTGTCGAAACCTAGCCGTCGTCGCAGCGGTTCGGGCATCTCGAAGAAAAACAGATTCGTCCGCCCCCCGGAGTGTTGGAGTTCCAGGCGGTCTTCATCCAGACGCCGAACGGTCGCCTCGCGGAAGGTTCGGCCATCCAAGGTGACGACTTCTTCGGCCGTCAACACAGGCATCAGCGAGGTCCAGGCGAGGAGTAAAGCGAGGGGGCGTTGCATCGGGCCCAAGGCAACCGGAGGTCATCTCCGTCGTCAATTGCCTGCAAAGGGGCAGCGTTGCCGCAAGGTGGGCTTCAGGGGGGCGAAGGCAACCCCGGGGCATCGACATCAGCGCGGTTTGCTGACCACGCGGGCGCTGGCCCTCGGCCCGGGGTGGGTTGGTGGTGCCCTTGGGGCATTTTTTTGGCCTCTTTGAGTCTACCGCACCGTTCTTTTTTAATGATCAATAGACAATGGCCCTAAAGCAATTATGCGAAATACGCTTGTTTGCAGGCAGCAGATAAACCTGTCATAAACTTGAAGTGAGTTTTTTTTCAGAGGAGCTGGCATCGCTAATTGACCGTGATTTCGAAGGGGGCCAACTGAAATTCGGTCGTTCTGTAGGGATCGATCAAAGCGTGGTGAGCCGACAATGCGCAGGGTTGTCGATGCCTGACCGTGCCACTGTCCATCGATTGGCTAGAGCGCTTCCCGAAACTCAGATGACTCCATTGGTAGTGGCCTACCTTCAAGACCTTTGCCCGTTGGAATTTCGGTCCAAAGTGGTGATTCGAGCCAAATCGAAATTGGGTAAGACGGGATTCGATAGAAGCCTAAAAATTGATTTGGAAATGTTGACCGGGCGGCAGCGTGCCTTGATTCGCGAGTTTATGCGTATCGTCGCCATGGAACCCCAGGCGGTTTCATTTTTGGAGGCTTTGCTGAAATTCCTAGATCAAGACGAGTCGTCAAAAAGCACTTCAACTTGAAGCCGTAACCTATGTGGTTGTTGTTAAATCAATCTTGATTCAAGGGGTTTGGGTTGAGTTAGGCCTGCTAATTGGGCTTGAACATATCGAAAAGAGGGTAATGGTTGATCAGATTCCAGTCGTTCCCGGTCCCCTTTGCGAGGATCAAAAATTTTTCGGGGAGGATTGGAGTGCTCTGCCATGCCGAATCCGACTTGGAATTTCAGCAGCTCTCCCACCGGTGGCCTTTCTTGGTTGGAGTATTTGCGAGATCCAGATCGGTCTCGTGTCGCAGGCGATGGACCCACTGCCATCGTTCGGGCTCTGGTTGCCGGGTTGCCAGAGTCCACACTTCGGCTCATCGGATCCCCGGATTCATTGGTGGCGATCTTCGGATCTTTGGTGCACCCAACCAACAGTTTGTTGGATCCCACCGGAATGCGCCTTTCAGCAGCCTTCACGTGGAGCCGTGGAGAAGTGTTGGCTTCCATGGGCGGCATGTTGGTGCCGGTGGAAGAATTGATGGTGGGAGCGCGTTCTCAGGCCCAGTCCGAGGCGGTCTTGCTGTTCCAGGTCGCCCGAGAGGCTTTTCTGGAGCGGCGCTTCAGAGAAAGTTTGGAGGTTCTGGGTCGAGCTCTGGACATTGGACCCAATCTGAACGTGGCCGGAAGGCTCGCTTGGCGGATCCACTTGCTTCGCGCTCTGGTGCTGCTCGGGTCCGACAACAATACGGATCCCCGGCTGATCAATCCGGCCGAGGCCGAGCAGTCTTTCCTCATGGCGGCGCGCCATGCCCGCAGCGAGTACCGTTTGGATGCGGCCCGTGCACTTCTGGGGGCCGGGTGGGCAGCCTATGTCCGTGACAATGGCGATCCGGATCGTCGGATGCGGGCCGCGGTGGGCTACACCGACGAGGCCCGTGATCTGGACGTGGATCTCGCGGAAGCCCAATTCCAATCGGCCAAATTCCGCGTGGCCCGAGGTGAGGTCGATCCGGCGTTGCATACACTTCGATGGCTGCCCCTCTCAGGCCGGATCCTGCTGCTCAAGGCGGCCGCGGATGGGGATTTTCAGCGACATGCCGGAAAGCTGGAGGCATTCCTCAGCACCTTGCGTGAGGAGCAATTGGCCAAGATCCAGTCTGAGGTGTCTCCGGTCGCTTCACGCATTCGGCAGTGGATGGGCGATTGCCCTGAATTGGCTGAAACTCCTGCCGCTCAACGCGTGGTCGATTTGGCGGAACGCGCGCCAGATCGAGGGTTGCTCGACTTCCAGCGGTACTTCGAGCTCGGTTACTCGGAAGACCGTGACTTGCTGCGGGATTCTTTTTTTGAGGCGCGGCGGACGGTGATCAAAGAATGGACCGAAGAGGTGGCGGAATCGGGGCCAGCCGAAGAAGCAGGCCTGCCGGCGGCTAGCTCGAGCGAGTTGGCAGTGTTGTTGGAGGCGCCGGTGCAGCGCCGTGGTCCTGCCCGGGAGCACCTGCGCAGAGTGCACCATGTCGACCACGAGCAAGAGTACCAGTTTCTCAACGGTCTGGGCGAGGTGATCACCACCTATCGGGGAACTGCAGGTTCACAAAAACAATTCCCGTTGCCGCCGGGGAGCACTGTCACGACTTTGGCAGCCCGCTGGATCCCGCCGGGGCGATTTCTCATGGGCAGTTCAATCCACGAACCGGATCGCGAGCCGGATGAGGGGCTGCATAGCGTCACCTTGCCTGACGGTTTTTTCTTTTCGGAGACACCGTGCACGCAAGCGCAGTGGTCTCTGCTTATGCCCTACAATCCCAGTGCGTTCCGGGGCTGGAATCGGCCCGTGGAACAAGTCAGTTGGGAGGAGGCTCGGGAGTTCGCTCGGAGATTGACCGATTTCCACCACCAATCGGCGCTCATCACCGCCGGCTGGCGCTGGGACCTGCCCACAGAGGCTCAGTGGGAGTACGCCTGTCGCGCCCGCAAATCCGAGATGTTCCATGGGCCGATCGATTCGGTGGCCTGGTATCAGATCAATTCCAATAGGCAGACCCATCCGGTGGGTGCTTTGCAACCCAACGCCTGGGGACTTCACGACATGCACGGCAATGTGGGCAAGTGGTGTCTCGACTGGTATAGCCAGTATCCATTCGAGCCCTTGAACCATCCGGTTGGGCCTGTCTTCGGCACCTTCCGGGTCTATCGGGGCGGTGGTTGGAGTGATGCAGCTCGCTGCTGCCGATCGGCCTATCGGGGGCGCAGTGTCCCGGATTTCCGCAGCAGCAACATCGGTTTCAGCCTCGTTCTCTCGGGTGCTCTCAGTGAGGTGGAGGCGGCGCCCACTCATTGAGTTGGCGTTGGTTGGCTCCGGTGTCGCCCGTGGCATGAGTGCCGGAGGATTCGCTCGATCCGGAAGAATCCGTGGGGCTGTTGAGGTCGTTCGGATCGGCCAATCCAAGCTGCTCGAGCACTTCCCCAATGAAATAGAGGGATCCGGTCACGGCGACGAAGGGTTCGCGGGCGACGGCGCGAAGGGCCTCTTCCACGCTGGTGCAGGCGCGGACGGCCCTCCCGCACCGGGCCTCCTGAAGCGTCTGGCGGAGTTCTTCGGCTTGAACGGTGCGTGGGCTGGAGACCGGGGCGATGACCAATCGGGAGGCGGCTGGAGCCAAGTGGGTGGCCATCTCGCGCCACGCCTTGTCGCGCAGCATGCCCAACACCATCACGGGGTGGCGGTCCGGGAAGTGGTCGGTCAGCGCCCGTCGGAAGGCGGCCACGCCATCCGCATTGTGGGCCCCATCGAGCAGCCAGGTTTGTTCGCCGCGTTGAAAGACTTGCATGCGGCCCGCCCATAGGGTGTGGGCCAGACCCTGGGTTAGGTGTTCGTCGGAGACCGGGAAGAAGGCGCGGAGTAGGCGGACGGTGACCACGGCCAGGGTGGCGTTCACGCGCTGATGCGGCCCGAGCAAAGAGACCGGCCAAGTCATTCGACTGACGGCGGCTGCGTCTACCACCACGCAATGGGAGTCGAGTTCCCGGGCCCG
This sequence comes from Akkermansia muciniphila, assembly GCA_945883815.1. GTDB lineage: Bacteria > Verrucomicrobiota > Verrucomicrobiia > Limisphaerales > UBA9464 > SXXZ01. The sequence continues at coordinate 38,800 of CAMCYJ010000006.1, forward strand.
GTATTGGATCACGGCCAGAGCATCGGCCCGATCCACCGAGGTTAGGATCGGCACGCCAGGCTTGATGATGCCGGCTTTCTCGGCGGCGATTTCACCCACGGTGCCGCCCAGCACTTGCATGTGGTCCAATCCGATGGAGGTGATGACCGAGGCCAGCGGGGTGACGATGTTGGTCGCATCGAGCCGCCCGCCCAGCCCCGTCTCCCAGAGCACCACATCGACGGCCGCCTCGGCGAAGGCCATGAGGGCCACGACCGTGGTGAATTCGAAGAAGGTGGGAGTCAGGTCGGCGGGCATCCGCTGCCGCAGCTCTGAGACCAGACGGGCGAGTGTTTCTTCGGGCAACGGGTGTCGGCCCACCTGGATGCGCTCGCCGAAGCGCACGAGGTGGGGTGAGGTGTAAAGTCCGGTCCGGAACCCGGCCGCCCGGTACATGCTTTCGAGGAACGCGCAGGTTGAGCCTTTGCCATTGGTCCCAGCGACATGGATGAAGCGCAGGCGGTCTTGCGGATTGCCCACCGCCGCCGCCAGGCGCCGGGTGGAATCCAATCCGGGTTGGAACCCGAATTGGCTCAACTGGTGCAGGTAGGCGAGGGCCTCGGCCGGGTTCACGGGAAGCAGCGGTTACAAGTCGATCCAGGATCCGGTGGCGGCCGAGTGCAAGGCCGCGTCCATGACGGCCTGGGTTTGGGCGCCGTCATGGAAGGTGACGCTGCAGGGGCGCTGTTCGCGGATAGCGTGGATGAATTCCACGGCCTGATCGTAGCGGAAGGACACCAGCGGATCGCCCACCCCCGGATCGCGCGGTGAACCGGGCCATACCCAGAATTCGCGGGGCACGGACAGGGGAGCCATGCCAGGTCCGCCGAGCTTGCCAAACTGCAGTTCGTTCCACTTGCCGGTGGTGAACTCGAAGCTGGCCTCGCTGCCGTTGATTTCCACGTAGTCGAGGCTGCGCCAGCTCTCGTTGCGGCCGCTGGCCAGCTTCGAGCTTTCCAGCACGCCGGTGGCACCATTGTGGAAGTCGGCCAGGATGCCCACCCAGTCGTCGGTGTCGTTGGGCTTACCGTAGCGAATCGGGGTGAGGTTCTTGACGTGGGCCACCATGCGCTTCATGGGGCCGATCAGGTGATGGGCGAAATTGATGCGGTGGCTGAGCATGTCACCCAGTTCGCCCGTTCCGGCGAGTTTCTTGACCATGCGCCAACCCAGGTTGCGGGTGCCCCAGTCTTGCAGTCGGCAGGAGCGGTAATGACGAGGCTCGCCGAGATCACCCTGGTCGATGAGGTGGCGCAAGTAGCGCATGGCCGGCACGAAGCGGTAGGTGAAGGCCGTCATGTGGCGCACGCCCGCCGCGTCGGCGGCCCGGGCCATGGTGCGGGCTTCTTCGGCCGCCATGGCGATGGGCTTCTCGCAAAGGATGTGCTTGCCGGCCGCGATGGCGGCCATGGCGATGGGGAAGTGCAGGAAGTTGGGCGTGGCGATGATGATCGCGTGCACGTCGTCGCGGGCCAGCAGTTGGTGGTAGTCGGTGGTGGTGACGGTGCATCCGGTGGCCGCGCTGGCCCGTTGCAAGGTGCCGGCATCGCTGTCGCACAGGGCGGCGACGCGGACGTCGGGGCAAAGAGCCAGGCCGGGGAGGTGGTTCTGCAGAGTGATTCCGCCGCAGCCGATGATGCCGATTCCAAGGATGCTCATGTACGTGGTGCCTCACGCTACCCGCGGAATCTCCGGAACCCAACCCTGAGATTCACCGGAGAGGTCCGGTCTCTGAACCGTGGGCTTGGCTGCGGGTGTGGGCGGTGACTATGCTCTTCGCACATCCCCGCTCCTCGAAGGCATGAATCCTTGGCCCGTGCTCAGCCGTGCTTGCGTCCTGAATCCGTGGGGCGCTTGGGTTGTTTGGCTGATCTCCGGCTGGGTGACAGCGGCGCTCATGGCGGAGCAACCGTCGCGTCGAGTGGGTTTCCTGCGCCTCGAAGCCACCCAGACCGGCGTCACCTTCTCCAACACCGTTCCCGCTGCACGACACCTCACCAACCAACTGCTGCTCGACGGGTCCGGGGTGACTGTCGCCGATGTGGATGGGGATGGACTCCTGGATGTGTTCTTCGGGGCCGCCGGTGGCCGTTCCTCGCTGTGGCGCAATCGGGGCGAGTGGCGCTTTGAGGACATCACCGACAAGGCCTTCCCGCAGCGACTGGAATCTCTCGGCGGGGATGTGACGGGTGTGGCCGCCGCCGATGTGACCGGGGATGGCCGGCCCGATCTGGTCCTCAACACCCATGCCGATGGGGTGCGCATTTTGATCAATGACGGGCAGGGATCGTTTCGATTGCGCCCCTTTCCTCAGGTCTCTGCGCGCGGGGGGCATTCGCTGGCGTTGGCCGACGTGGATGGCGATGGCTGGATCGATTTGTATGTCTCCAACTACCGCCAGAAGGCCCTGATGGACATGCCCAATGCGCGGGCCACATTTCGGCGCGAGGGAGATCGAACCGTGGTGGCCACCATCGATGGCCGTCCAACTTCAGCGCCCGACCTGACCAATCGCTTTGAGGTCAACGGCTCCGGAGGCATCGAAGAACTCGGAGAACCCGATGTCCTGTACCGGAATGATCGAGGCACCGGATGGGTGGCCGTGCCCTGGACCGAGGGCGCGTTCCTGGATGCCGCAGGCAAACCCCTTCCGCATCCTCCCTTCGAATGGGGATTGGCGGCCCAGTTCTGCGATCTCAATGGCGAAGGGAAGCCGGACTTGTACGTTTGCAATGATTTCCAGTCGCCCGATCGGATTTGGCTCAACGAGGGCGGTGGCGGGAAAGTGCGTTTCCGGGCCGCACCGCCGGCGATGGTGCGGCACACGAGTTTGTTTTCGATGGGGGTTGATTTCGCGGACCTCAATCAGGACGGCCGCTGGGACTTCACCGTGCTCGACATGCTTAGTCCCGACCCCGTGCGCCGGTTGACCTTGCTCGATGGGTCTCCCACGGTGGCCATCGATCCGGCCGATCCGTTGTCTCAAACCCAGCACGATGCCAACACGCTGTTCGTGCAGCGACCGGACGGTTCGTTTGCCGAGATGGCGGCGTTTACGGGCATCACGGCGACGGATTGGTCGTGGACCCCGGCCTTCATGGATGTGGACTTGGATGGTTTTCCGGACTTGCTGGTGACCACCGGCCAGGAACGCGGTTCGCGGGACCTCGATATCGCCGAGCAACTGAAGGCTTACCGGCGGACCGGTTTGCGGACCGACGCCCAACTCTTTCGGGAACGCCAGCGCTTCCCGAGGTTGTCGGTGCCCTTGCGGGCCTTCCGAAACCGCGGCGCTTCCGGCATGGATCGCCTGCCGGTGATGGAGGATTCGAGCGCGGCCTGGGGCTTCGATTTCGACGGGGTCAGCCACGGTCTGGCTTTGGGCGACTTGGACAATGACGGCGATTTGGATGTGGTGGTGAACCACTTCAATGCCCCGGCCGGGATGTATCGCAATGAAGCCCAGAGCGGGAGGGTGTCGGTGGTGCTTCAGGGACAGGCTCCCAATGTGCAAGCGGTCGGTGCGGTGCTGCGCTTTGCCTGGACGGGCCGTTCAAATGGTGTGCCGGTGCAACTGGCGCAGGTCACGGCCGGGGGGCGATATCTTTCGGGCGATGCCCCGGGCAAGACCTTTGCAGCGCCGGGTGCGGGATCCGGTCGCTTGGAGGTGCGGTGGCCTTCTGGCCGGATCACGGTGCACGAGGGGATTTCTTCCGGTGGGCCGACCCTGAAGATTCAGGAACCGGCTTCGACGGCGACATCGGCCCCGCCAACGCTTTCGACTGCGCCAGTGCCGACGTTGTTCGGGAAGGCGGACGCCGCGCCCCCTGGGAATCGGTGGCGCTTCGAGGCTCGGTCTTGGGGTGGTGCCTCGGGACCGGCGGGCCCGGAGGCCTTTGCTTCGCAGCCCTCGCTGCCACGGCGTTGGTTGCGATTGGGCTCTGCCTTGGCCGTCCATCGCGGTTCCTCCCTTCCGCGGGGACTTTGGGTCGGGAGATCGGGTGCCCGCGGATTGCAATACCGGGTGCCACCCGCCGACGCCCCGGTGCGCGAGGTGAGCCCAGGTTCCACCGAGGTGATGCTCGTGCCCGGAGTGGAGGGCGTTCTGGCGGTGTCGCTGGGGGCCTCTGCGAGCGGATCCGGGACGGGCTCTACGGGGCGTGTCGATTGGGTCTCAAAGGCCTCCAGTCAGCGTCAGTTCATCACCTCGGGAAACTTCGCGGTGGCTGCGGTTTCGGGTGAATTGCAGGGGATGCCCGCCGAGATCTTTCTCGGCGGTGCCGCGGTACCGGGACAATTTCCCACGGCGTCACCCAGTCAATGGTTTCGCCGCGTGGGTGAAGAATACCGTTCGGTTTTGTCGGCCCCGTTGGGCCTGGTGTCGGGTGCGCGATTTCTCAACGGGCCGTCGGGTCCTGCGACGGAAATGGTGTGCGTGTCGGACTGGGGTTCTCCCCGCATGTTTCGTCGTCGTGGAGACACTTGGGAGGCCATGGATCCGATGGTGTCTGCGCCGGGCGACGCCGAGTCATCCCTGCCGCTGAGTCGCTGGACGGGTCAATGGCAGCGACTCGAAGTCAGTGACCTGGACGGCGATGGGCAGGAAGACTTGATTCTGGGCAACTGGGGCCTCAACGGGTGGCAGTCGTTGATGGCGGGACCTCCGCGGTCGCCGGCCGGCCCGGTTCGGGAATTGCACCTCTTCCACGGGGCTTGGAACCAAGACGGTGTCACCGGGTGTCTGGAGGCTTACACAGCTCTCGACGGGCGCATCCTTCCCATGCGGGGCTTGCAAGAGATTGGGCCATTGTTTCCCGGCATCGCCGAGCGGTTCACCACCCATCGGGCTTACGCGCTGGCCACCGTGGAGGCCATTCTGGAAGGCCTGCCCTCGGCCAAAGTTTCTGCGCGCTGGCTCAGCTCGCTGGTGCTGCTGCGCCGCGGTGAGGGGTTCGAGGCGCGCCCGTTGCCGGATGCCGCCCAATTGGGGCCAATCCGGGCCATCGCACCCGGTGATTTCAATGGCGACGGACGCCGTGACTTCTTCGTGGCCATGGGCTTCGCGGGTCATGGGTTCCGAGGGTCTCGCGATGATGCCGGCGAGGGCTTGTTCTTGTTCGGTCGGGGTGACGGAAGCTTCGAGTCGGTGCCTTCCGGCTCGCTGGGCTTCCGCTTGCTCGGAGAACCGCGCGATGTGGTGGCCGAAGATTGGAATGGGGACGGGGTGAGTGATCTGGTGGTCAGTGAAGCCGACGGGGGGCTCCAGTGGATCCAGAGTCGCAAGGCCGATTGACGCTCTGCAGGCGACCCGCCCACGACGGGGGAAGAGGGCGCGGGAACCTCAGCCCGGATTCCGTCTCAGAATACCGCGCCCAACCATTGACCGCGCCAAGCCGTGACCGCGTGGCCTAGGAGTCGAACCCGATCGCCCCGGAGTTCTACCCCCACGGTGCCTCCCCGGGCGCTGGCCTGAAAACCCGTCATCGCGGTGCGTCCGAGTCGATTGGACCAGTGGCAGGCCAGGGTGCAATGGGCCGATCCGGTGACCGGATCTTCGTCGATCCCGACTGCGGGCGCGAAGAAGCGGCTGACAAAGTCGGCATCGGCATGGTCGGAGCGGGCCGTCACGATGACGCCGCGCACAGGAAACGCGGCGAGGGCTTTGAAGTCGGGCGTCAGGCGGCGGACCTCCTCGGCACTCGCCACTTCGACCAACAGGTCTTCACGGCTCCGCCCCACCCAGACGGCTGGGGCTCCCAGAGCCTCCAGAAGCCCTGGAGGCACGGGTGTTGCCTGGGCGGGCTGGGCCGGAAAATCCATGGCGATGCGGGCGTTCCCGGATGGACTGTCTTCGAGGCGGCAATGGAGTGGGCCGCTGCGGGTTTCAAAGTACAGAGGCTGTGAGGCGGGCGCCTCTCCTGCTTCCCACAACGCGTGCGCCGTGGCGAGGGTGGCGTGGCCGCACAAGTCCACTTCGGCCTTGGGTGTGAACCAGCGGAGCCGCCAACGACCTTCGCTCAAGGGCACCGCAAAGGCCGTCTCGGACAAGTTGAGTTCGGCGGCGACCGATTGCATCCAGGCGGTGGTCGCGTCCAGGCCCGGAAGACACACGGCCGCAGGGTTGCCACGGAAGGCTTCCCGAGTGAATGCGTCCACGACGCAGAGGGGCAGGGGCATGCGCCGAGGTTGTGTGCCGGAGTTGAGTTTCGGGCGTTGGCGTCTAGACGTGGGCGGTCTAGACGTTGGCGTTTAGGGAACGGGCAGTTCGTCGAAGAGGCGCTGGACGATGTCTTCCGAGGTCTTCTCTTCGGCCTCGGCCTCGTAGGTCAAGGTGATCCGGTGACGCAGCACATCCATGCCAATGCTCTTCACATCTTGCGGCGTCACATAACCGCGGCCACGGATGAAGGCGTGGGCTTTGGCCGCCAAGGTCAGCGCAATGGTGGCCCGCGGACTCGCACCCATTTGGATGAGGTCCTTGAGCTTCAGCTTGTAGGCCTCGGGATCGCGGGTCGCACACACCACGTCGACGATGTAGTCCTTCACCTTGTCATCGATGTAGAGCTCATTGATGACTTGCCGGGCCTTGAGAATGGTCTCCGGCTGGATGACCGGTTCCACGGTCGGATGTCCCGAGGTGCGCGCCATGAGGTCGAGGATCAGGCGTTCTTCTTCGCGGGACGGATAGCCCACCTTCAGCTTGAGCATGAAGCGGTCGACCTGCGCTTCAGGCAGCGTGTAGGTGCCCTCTTGTTCGATGGGGTTTTGGGTGGCCAGCACCAAGAACGGGTCGGGGAGCTTGTAGGTTTGGTCGCCTATGGTGACTTGTCGCTCCTGCATGGCTTCCAGCAGGGCCGACTGCACCTTGGCCGGCGCGCGATTAATTTCGTCGGCGAGCACCAAATTGGCGAAGACCGGACCCTTGCGCGTGGTGAAGCCGCCGGCCGGGTTGTAGATTTGGGTTCCGACGACGTCGGCCGGGAGCATGTCGGGCGTGAACTGGAGCCGTGAGAACTTCACGTGCATGGCCGTGGCCAGCGTCTTGACCGAGAGGGTCTTGGCCAAGCCGGGTACGCCTTCGAGGAGCACGTGGCCGTTGGCCAAGAGTCCGATCACCAGGCGCTCGACGAGGTATTTCTGGCCGACGACGCAGCGGTTGATCTCCGTCATCAAGGTCGGCAGGAAGGCGCTGGCCTCCTGCACGGCAGCATTCAAGGCGGGCACTCCGGAATTCATTGTCAGGATGGATGGCACAGTTGGCGGGTCGGGAGCAAGTCCGTCGGACTGATGCGCAAGCCGGGTGATGCCGTTTCTCAGAGGCCTGCCTGTTGAAAACCTCGAAACGACTGCCTGCGGGTTGCCAGCGTTTCGGGCGCGACCCGTGGGCGATCTCGGGCTTCAATGGGGCCATGACGACGGTGTTCATCGCGACGGGCAATGCCCACAAGGTGGAGGAAATTCGGGCGGTCTTGGGTGGGGCGGGGCGGGTATTCCTATGCCAGCAAGATGCCCCGGTCCGGTTGGAGCCTGAGGAAAATGGCAGCACCTTCCGGGAGAATGCCCGCATCAAGGCGCTCACTTGGGCGACGTATTTGGCGATCGACGTTTGCAACATGGGGGTGCAGTGGGTGTTGGCGGATGATTCGGGTCTGGAAGTCGATGCCTTGAACGGAGCGCCCGGGGTTCACTCGGCCCGCTTCGCGGCGCTGGACTCGGGTCGCCCCGGCAACTCGCCTGATTCTGAGAACAACGCCAAACTCCTGCGCCTGATGGAGGGGATCATTCCGGAACGCCGGACCGCCCGCTTCCGCTGCGCCTTGGCCCTCACTCCGGTGCTGGCCGGCTTGGATGCCGCGGCCATGGCGGCTGGCACCCGCGATTTCGATGGAGTGTGTGAAGGTCGCCTGCTGGCTCAGCCCTCGGGAGCCGGAGGCTTTGGTTACGACCCACTCTTTGTGCCTCAGGGATGGGATCGTCCGTTTGCTGAACTGGGCGCCGAGGTGAAGAACCAACTCAGTCATCGGGCCCGGGCGCTGGCGGCCCTGAGTGCCGGGTGGGTCTAATCCGGAACGATCCCGGGATCAGAATCCCAGGCGTGTTCCGATCTGGTAGGTCAGGAAGGCCAAGATCCAGGCCAGCGAGGTCATGTACACGGTTTGGAAGATCGGCCACTTCCAGGAGTTGGTCTCGCGGCGCACCACAGCCACGGTGCTCACGCACTGCATGGCGAAGACGTAGAAGACCATCAGGGTGATGCCGGTCAGGGGCGTGTACATGGCGCGGCCATCGGAGCGGCGCTCGGACTTCATCACCTCGGCCAGGCTGGCCGTGTTCTCGCCATCACCCCCGACGTTGTAGACCACGGACAAGGTGCTTACGAACACCTCCCGGGCAGCGAAGGAAGTGACGATGCCGATGCCGATCTTCCAATCGAAACCCAACGGCTTGAGGGTGGGCTCGATGGCCCGGCCCAACCGACCGGCGAAGGATTGCCGCAGTTTCTCGCCGGCTTCTTCGTGGTCCAGTTGCAGCCCGGTTTCGGTTTCCGCAGGGGTGGGTGGGTTGGAGACCGATTGTTTCCACTGGGCCCGGCGCTGGCTGAATTGTTCTTCGAGTTCGCTGGAGCGGGGGTAGGTGGCGAGGAACCACAGGAGGATATTGATCCCCAGGATCACCGTGCCAGCGCGGCGCAGGAAGAGCTTGGAGCGGTCCCACATTTGCCGCAGCACCGCGCCGAGCATGGGGCGTTTGTAGGGCGGCAATTCGAGGATGAGCATGGGCGGTTCGCCGCGAAGGAGGGTCTTCTTGAAGATCCAGGCCATGCCGAGCGCTCCGGCGATGCCGAGCAGGTACATCATCAGCAAGGTGAGTCCGGGCCAGCCGTTGCGCTGCGGGATGCAGGCGGCGATGAGCACCGTGTACACCGGAAGGCGGGCCGAGCAGCTCATGAGCGGCGCCACCAAGATCGTGGCCAAGCGATCCTGGCGGGTCTCAATGGTCCGGGTGGCCATGATGCCCGGAATGGCACAGGCGAACGACGAGAGCATGGGGATGAAGCTCTTGCCGTGCAGTCCGACCCGGCTCATCAGGCGGTCCATCAAGAAGGCGGCCCGGGACATGTAGCCGGTGTCTTCCAGTAGGCCGATGAAGAGGAAGAGCAGGCAGATCTGAGGCAGGAAAATCACCACCGACCCCACGCCGGCGATGGCTCCTCGGGTGATCAGGTCGTTGAGATCGCCCGGGGGCATGCTCGAGCCGACCCATTGGGCCAAGGCGTCGACGGCCGCCTCAATGCCGTCCATGGGGTACTGCGCCAGCCAGAAGATGGACTGGAACATCAAGGCCATCACCGCCACGAAGATGAGCAGTCCCCAGACGCGGTGGGTCACGACGCGGTCGATCCGGTCGGAGAGGAGTTCGCCCGGCGGGGCCGTCTCGCGGGTGACGTGCTGCTCAATGGCGAAGAGTCGGGCGTAGCGGGCTTCGATGGCGGCGCTGCGCCAGTCCACACCGGCCGCTTCGAGGCGTTGGCGAGCCAATTGGACTTGCTGGATCAGGGTCTCGGGATATCGCGGACTGCCCGTGCCTCCTTCTGTGCTGAGCGCTCGTTCATCGCTCAGGACGAGCAGTGCCTCGGCGGCGGCCAGACGGGATCGATGGGGAAAGTGGCCCTCGAGGGCGGTCTCGATGGCCTGGGCCTCGCGACCGAAGCCTTCGGGCAGTTCGTTGAACTCCCGGGGAATGACGTGGCGGGTTCCCGGCGTCTTGGCCTGGCTCCGCAGGGTTTGGCGGAGCACGTCCAGTCCTTCGCCCTCGCTTGCCACCATGGGAATCACCGGAACACCCAGCGCCTTGGACAAGGCCTCGGTGTCGATCTCATGCCCTTGATCGCGGGCGACGTCGATCATGTTGAGAACCAACAACGTCGGGTGTCCCAGTTCGATGACTTGGGTCGCGAAGTAGAGGTTGCGCTGGAGGTTGGAGGCATCGGCAACGATCACGACCAGATCCGGCGCGGGCACGTCGGCCACGCGTTGGAACAAGATGTCGCGGGCGATTTGCTCGTCGGGGGACTGCGGACTCAGGGAATAAGCTCCCGGGAGATCCAGAATGGTGACCGGATGGAGGGCGTCGGCTCCGGTGAGTACGCCTTCCTTGCGCTCCACCGTGACCCCGGCGTAGTTGCCGACGCGGGCCCTCAGGCCGGTCAGGGCATTGAACAGCGTGGTCTTGCCGCAGTTCGGGTTGCCGGTGAGGACGACGGTGAAGGTCTTCATCGGTTCAGCGGACGAAGATTTTCTCGGCCTCCAATTTGCGGAGGGAGAGGTGGTAGTTCCGCAGCTTGATTTCGACGGGATCACCGAGCGGAGCAAAGCGCACCAGTTCCACTGGGGTGCCGGGAAGCAGTCCCATCTCCATCAGGCGGCCGCGCTGTTCTGGCGGGATGTCGATCCGGGCGACCACCGCCCGTTCGCCGGGAGTCATTGTGGACAGTGGGCGCATCGTGGCTAGGAGGCTAGGGATGGAACCTCCCCGAGGGCAAGGAGGGGGGTTGTCGGGAACTTGTTGCCGATTGTCGGTGGGTTGCGGCTGCGATGGAGCCCTGAGACGGCCTGTGAGAACCGGACTCGGGTGCGCCAGTGCGGATTTCGCAATCAGGCCGCCAGTCGCACAGGAGTCTTTGGACTCAGGGGATAGTTGAGGGGCTGGACCAAGATGGTCTCGGCCAGGCGTTCGCTCAACCCGAGTCGCGCATTGCAAACCTGACAGAGAAGATTGTTGGCCAGGCTCAGCACCTTGATGCGCTGTTCTTCGCCGAATCCCATCTCGCGCAGCCGCCGATTCATGTCGGGTGAGGCGGTCAGTTGCTTGACGACCACCGTGGTGCCGGCACGCACGCGGTTCAATGGGCATACCGCCGGAGTCGCGCAGCGATCGGGAGCGCAATGGGGGACGGTACAAGCCTCGGACATCGCTATCGAACCTACCGCCCCCTCTGGGGAGCGGCAAGGAACGGCATTGTCGGAGACTTGCCCTGGGTTGTCGTGCGGTTGCACTGGGGCAGTCGGGCCGTTGAGCGGCTCAAAGTCCGGCGATGGCGGTGTCGAGGATCTCGATCAAGGCGCCGATGGTCTCCGGGGTTTCGTCGCCCATGTTGGAGATGCGGAAGGTGGTACCCTTGATCTTGCCGTAGCCGCCGTCGATGAGGATGCCGCGGTCTTTGATGCGCTTCTGGAAGGTGGCCACGTCGATGACACGTCCGCCGGGTTTGGCGCCGTTGTTGACGCAGACCAAGGTCTTGGATTCGAACCCGGCTTCCGGGAAGAGGGTGAATCCCTGACGGGTGGCCCAATCCTTGAGCATTTGGTTGGTCTGGGTGTGCCGGGCGTAGCGGGCTTCCAGGCCTTCGGCAGAGAAGTCTCCCAGCTTGGACTCCAACGCGTAGATGAGTGAGATGGCCGGGGTGCTGGGGGTCATGTTCTCGAGCGCGTTCTTCTCGAACTCGAGGAGGTCGAAGTAGTAGCCGCGGGTCTTGATGGTGGCGGCCTTGGCGAGCGCGGCCGGTGAGGCGACGAAGACGGCGAGGCCGGGGGGCAGGGCGAAGGCTTTCTGGGTGCCGGCCAGGAGGATGTCGATGCCGAGGTCGTCGAAGCGGTGGGGCAAGGCGGTCAGGGAGCTGACGGCGTCGACGATGAACATCACGTCGGGGTACTTCTTCTTGAGGGCGGCGATCTCATCCAGCGGGCTCATGGTGCCGGTGCTGGTTTCGTTGTGGATGAGGGTGAGGGCGTCGAATTGGCCGGTGGCGAGGCGGGCGTCGATTTGTTCGGCGCGGATGGGGGAGCCCCAGGGGACTTGGAGAGCCTCGGCGTCTTTGCCGAGCTTCTTGGCGACGTCGAACCACTTGTCGGAGAAGGCTCCGCACATGCAGTTGAGGACCTTTTTGGTGCAGAGGTTGGTCAGTGCTCCCTCCATGACGCCCCAGGCGCTGGAGGTGGAGAGGTAGACGCGCTGTTGAGTGGAGAGCAGGGTTTGAAGCTGCGGCTGGATGCGGCCGTAGAGGTCTTTGAAGCCCTGACCTCGGTGCCCGATCATGGGCTGGGTCATGGCTTGAAAGGTCTTGGCGCTCACCTCAACGGGTCCAGGAATGTGCAACTTCACGTGTGCCATAATTAAGAGAAGTGGAGTTTCGGCTCAAAACCCGAGGATTCAAGGGCGCAGTTGTTGGGCGGTTGTTCGTGGGGTGCTTGGGTGGGCTCCGCGGGATCGGTCCTGCGCTCGCTGAGGAGGCTCTGGGAAGGATGGGCTTTCGCGCTGTGCGCGAGGGGTGTTGGTGTTCGCCTCCAAGGCTCGCTGCGGACCGATCCCGCTCCGCTTGGCGTATTTGGCGCTCCGCGGGACCGGTCCTGCGCTCGCTGAGGAGGCTCGGGGAAGGAGGGGCTTTCGCGCTGCGCGCTGGGGATTTTGTTGTTCGCCTCCAATGCTCGCTCCGGCCCGTTCCCGCTGCCGCTTCGAGGGGTGTCCGCGCGCTGGGATAGGGGACAGGCTAACACCGGGTAATAAAACACCGGGTGATGAAGTCGTTGGTCCCGTGCAGGGGTTGGTCGGCTTTGATAAATGGATCAGGAGGCGGTGGTTTCGATCAACTTGAGCCGGACTCCGGACGTTCCATAGCGGAGAAACCCTCGGTCAAGGGTCACCAGTTCGATGCCAGCGCAGCAGGCAAATGCCATGAGGTAGGCGTCCATCCAAAGTTTTGGAGAGGCGGCTTCTGATGCGGCAAAGTTCTTCCAAGCTGATTCCAAGCTGGGTGGTTCAGCCAGCCACACAACCTGTGGAAGTGATAGGATTTCTTGGGTTTTCGACCAAGCCTCCCGATTTGAAATGGGTAAGCTTCCGTAGGCTGCTTGAATCGTTGAAGTTGTGAGCAATCGCAGGACGCTGGTCTGTGTGGCCCTGCAAAAGGCAATCGGTTTGAGGGAGTCGGCTGCTTCAAAAAGGCCTCTAACCGATAGATGCGCGGGGTGCGTGGCGAAGGCCAAAGCAATCCAGACGCCGCTATCAAGGAGTTGGGTGGAAGGATTCAATATCGGCACTGGATAGGGCTTGTTCTTCGAGGGCCTGAAGCTGAGTCAGGGTCATGTTCTTGGCCGGTGCAGCAGAGGATGTTGCAAAAAAAGGCAACGGTATCAGTCCACGCCGTCCCTGAATCTGGTTTTTGTCGGTGAACTGTGACGCGGAGTGGCCAAGACCTTTTCGGAGAAGGTCGGAGATGACGTCTTTCAGTTTTCTTCCCTCGTTTACAGCCATGAGTTTGATCTCGCGAACGAGGTCAGGTGGTAAATCAAGGGTTGTTTTCACTGATCCATTTTTATGTTTTTCCAGCTTTCTGTCAAATTTCAGCCTGAAACGCCTCCTTGGTTTGCCTGCTTCGGATGATCGACCGGCCACGGGCACTTCGTCATCGAGGGCGCCGCAGGAGGGGCCGACGTGCCCATGCGGCAGCCGCTTCGAGGTGCGCGCGCGGGTTGGAATTGGGGACAGGCTGCCTGAGATTCTTTCTGGTCGTCTGAGTTGGCGGGTGCTGGCTCCGCGGGATCGGTCCTTCGCTCGCTGAGGAGGCTCGGGGGAGGAGGGGGTTTTCGCGCTGTGCGCGAGGGGCTTTGGTGATCGCCTCCAAGGCTCGCTGCGGACCGATCCCGCTCCGCTTGGCGTATTTGGGGGCGCTCCGCGGGATCGGTCCTGCGCTCGCTGAGGAAGCTCGAGGGAGGATTGGGGTTTCGCGCTTTGCGCGAGGGGCTTTGGTGATCGCTTCCAAGGCTCGCTGCGGACCGATCCCGCTCCGCTTGGCGTATTTGGGGCGCTCCGCGGGAACGGTCCTGCGCTCGCTGAGGAGGCTCGGGGGAGTAAGAGCTTTCGCGCGGGGCGCGGGGGGGTTTGTTGTTTGCCTCCAAGGCTCGCTACGGACCGATCCCGCTCCGCTTGGCGTATTTGGGGGACAGGCTACCTGGGTGGGGCCGGGGGACTGGGGGAATGGGGGAGGGGTTAGCTTCGGATGAATTGGGCGTGCATCCGGGCGTAGATGCCCTCGTGGGCTATGAGGCTTTCGTGGGTGCCGCGTTCCACGATGCGGCCGTGGTCGAGCACCAAGATCAGGTCGGCGCCGCGGACGGTGCTGAGGCGGTGGGCGATGACCAGGCTGGTGCGGCGCTGAAACAAGGTGCGGAGGGCTTCCTGGATGAGGCGCTCGGTCTGGGTGTCCACGGCGCTGGTGGCTTCGTCGAAGATGAGGATCCGGGGCGCGGCAACCATGGCCCGGGTGATGGTGATGAGTTGCCGCTCGCCGGCACTGAAGTTCCCGCCCCGTTCGCGGACTTCGGTGGCGTAGCCGGCGGGCAGACGCTCGATGACGGAGTGGGTTCCCAAGGCTTTGGCGGCGGCGAGGACTTCTTCGTCGGTGGCTTCGGGGCGCCCGAACTTGAGGTTCTCCATCACGGTGCCGGTGAAGAGGAAGTTCTCCTGGGTGACCATGCCCAGTTGTTGGTGCAATGAGGCGAGCGTGTGGTCGGCGATGGCCAGTCCATCCACGCGAATTCGGCCCTCCTGGGGTTCATAGAAACGGGCCAGGAGGCTGATGATGCTGGTCTTGCCCGAGCCGGTGTGGCCCACGAGGGCGACGGTCGATCCGGCGGGTACGGAGAAGTGGACATCCTGAAGGATCCATCGGTCGGCGGGTGTGGTGTCGTAGCGGAAGCAGACGCCTTCGAAGGAAACTTCCCCGCGCACCAAAGGCAGGTCGGTGGCGGACGCGGAGTCTTTGACTTGGGGCTCGGTGTCGAGGAGGGCGAAGATGCGTTCGGCGCTGGCGGCGGCCGACAGGACGGCGTTGTAAAGGTCTCCCATCGATTGGATGGGGCCGAAGAACATTCCCAGATAAAGGACGAAGGCGGCGAGTCCGCCGACAGTCATTCCGCCTTGCTGGACGCGCCATCCGCCGTAGCCGAGGACGATGGCTGTGGCGAAGCCAGACAAGAGCCCGACAGCGGGCATGTAGGTGTGGAAGACTCGCGCCGAAGCCACCCACCGCTCTGTGAAATCGGTTTGCAGGCTTCGGAATCTGCGGAGGTTTTCAGCCTCGCGGACGAAGGCCTGGACCACGCGGACGCCGGAAATGTTCTCGGCCATGGCGGCGATGAGGCGGGATTGGGTGCCTCGGAGGCTGCGGTAGGCCTCCCGTCCGCGGCGGTGGAACCAGTGGGTGATCCAAACCAACAGGGGGAGGACCGAGCACACGGCCAAGCTCAGGCGCAGGTCGTATTGCACCATGAGCACGATGACGCCCAACAGGGTGACAAGGCTGGAGAGGGCCTGCCCGGCCCCCCAGGTGAGGACCCGGTCCAACGAATCGACATCGGAGTCAGCCCGCGCGATGATCCGTCCTTGGTGGGTTCGGTCGAAGTAGTTGAGCGAGAGGCGTTGGATGTGCTCAAAGACGGCCAGACGCAGGTCGTTCATGGCCCCTTGGCCGGTCTCGATGGAGGTGCGGACTTGAATGATGGTGAGACCCCATCCCAGTAGCAGGTTGGCCAAGTAGAGCCCGCTGAGGATGAGGATTTCGTGGGCGGCCGCGGATCCGCTGAGCGCTGTGGAGGCCCCGCCTGCGCCGACAACGGGGGCCAGTGCGTGGTCGATGCCGTGCTGGATGAGTCGTGGTCCGACGAGTGCGGACGCGGTGGCCAGGAGAGTGAGGGCGAGGTTGGTGTACAAGGACCGGCGATAGGGCCGGGTGTACGCGAAGAGCCGCTTGAGCAGTGAGCCGCGCAGGCTGCTCTGGGCGAATTCCTCGTCGAGGGCGATGTCGTCGTGGGTGGCCATCAGTGCGCTGGGATCTGCGGTTCCGGCTTGGCGAACAATTCCTGGTACAGCGAGCAATCAGCCAGTAGGGACTCGTGCCGGCCTTGGGCCACCAGTTTGCCGTCTTGCAGGACAAGGATCTGATCTGCGGCGCAAATGGTCGCAGCCCGGTGGGCCACCAGGAAGGTGGTGCGACCGCGACACAGTTCCCGCATGGCTTCCCGGATCTCTTCTTCTGTGGAGGGATCTACGGCGCTGGTCGCGTCATCGAGAAGGACGATCCGGGGTTGGATGAGCAGGGCGCGGGCGATGGCGATGCGCTGACGTTGGCCGCCGCTGAGCGAAATACCGCGCTCTCCGATGACGGTGTCGTAACCCTGGGGTAGTTCGCGGATGAAACCGTCTGCCCGGGCCGCCCGGGCCGCTGCCTCGATCTCGTCCCGGGAAGCCTGGGGGCGTCCGAGGCTGATGTTCTCAGCCAGGGTCGCGCTGAAGAGAAAGGTCTCTTGGAAGACCATGCCGATGCTTTGGCGTAGAGTATCGCGGTCCCAGTCCCGGATGTCGATGTCATCCAGCAGAATGCGGCCGTGGGTCGGTTCGTAGAATCGGGCGATCAGGGCCAGCAGGGTGGATTTTCCAGATCCGGTTGGGCCAACGACAGCGACCGTGCTGCCCGCCGGGATGGTGAAGGACAGGCCTTCGAGCGCTTGGGTGCGAGCGTGCGTTGCTGCAGCCAGTCGATTCTCCGGGGGCTGCGGCTTGGTTTCATCGAGCACTCGGAGGGAAGGCTCGGAGACGTGCTGAAAGGCGACCTCCTCGAATGCGATGGCTCCTTGGATGGGGGCGATTCGTCCCGGCGGGCGTTGGGGCTCCGGGGAGGTTGGCGGGTCGAGCAATTCATTGACCCGCTGGGCGGCAGAACTGGAGTTCTGGAGGATGTTGGTGATTTGCCCGATCACGCCGATCCGCCCGCCGAGGGCCATTTGATACACCAGCACTTTCGCCAGATCGCCCAGTGAGATCGAGCCTTGGAGGACTTCGCTGCCGCCCATCCACAGTGTCAAAGGCACGGCCAGGCCGAATAGGAATTGGGCAAAGGGGACCCGGGCGGCCCAGTAATTCACCGCCTCGGAGAGTTCCTTCAGAAACTCGGCCCGACGCGATCGGAACTTGGTGATTTCGGCCGATTCACGGGCAAAGGCTTTCACCACCCGGACACCGGCGATGTTCTCCTGGATGACCGTGCTCATGGCGCCGTGCCGCTCATGGACGCGCCGCCATCGGGGCTGCAGTTGGGCGGCGAACCAGGCCATGGTGGCCACTGTGGGAACGAGGGCCAGCAAGGTCATCAGGCCAAGTCGTGGACTGGTGATAAAAATGAGCGACAGGGTTCCGATCAGACCGGCGGCGACATCCACGCCGAAGAGGAGGCACACGAAGAGCAAGTCTTGCAGGCGGCCCACATCGGTTCCGGCTCGGGAGATCAATTCACCGGTTCGAGCGTTGTCATGCCAGGCAAACGAGCGCCGTTGGAGCGAGTCGTACACGGCGGCCCGGATGTCACTCAGGGTCGTCTGGGCGGTTCGGTTGCGGATGGGTCCGAGCACCAATCCGACCCCGGCTCGGAGAACCACTAGGCCGAGGAAGAAACTGACGGTTATCCCGAGCGACCACTCTGCGGATGCGCTTCCGAGAGCCGTGATGGTGGCCCCCAGAAACTGTGGTAGCGACAATTCGATGCCGATGTTGAGGAGTAGGAGTCCGATGGAAAGTGCGACCCAGCCCGGTCGCTTGCCCAGAAAGCCCACGATGCGACGCACGGCCGCCACGGGGCGGATCGGTGGTGGCTGGAGGGATGGACTAGGTCGGGGCATGACCGGAGTGATCGTCAGTGTTGGGCGGTGGCCGATTGGCGAGCGAAGGTCTGGGCCGCAGTCATGAGGTTGCGGAGGGTTTTCTGGCGATTCTCTGCGAGCTGTTTTAGCAGACCCAACGAGTCGAAGGCGCTGAAATCCAGCGCGGCAATTTCGTCGGGAGTTCCACCGGAGGCCAACTCGGCGATGGCGCCGGCGAGGCACTTGAGGGTCATGGCGTCCGAGTCGGTCCGGAACCAGCATCGCCCATCCCGCCACTGGGCGATCCACCAAGTGCGCACCAGGCAGCCCGGCACCCGGTGAGCTTCTTGACGATCGGCTACCGGGAGTGGGGGGCGCAAACGGGCGGCTTCCACGAGGTGGGCCAGGCGCGTCTGCGGATCGTTCAAGGCCGCCAGTCGGGCGGACCAGTGCGCTAGGCGAAGGGACGGCGGCATCGGGTCGGTCGGTGCGGCCATGGCCGGATTCAGTTGAGGAAGGCTGTCAGCGGGCTGGTCGGGCTGGCTTGATCGAGGACCTCGCCGAGGCCGAGTTCGTAGGCGGTACGGCCTGCGGTAACGGCGTCGCGGAAGGCGATGGCCATGCGGGACGGGTCGGAGGCGACCGCGATGGCGGTGTTGACCAGCACGGCGTCGGCTCCCAGTTCCATGGCCTCGGCGGCGTGGCTGGGGGCTCCGATGCCGGCGTCCACTACGATAGGCACGGTGGCCTGCTCGATGATGATGCGCAGTTGGTCGCGGGTCTGGAGTCCTCGATGGGAACCGATGGGGGAGCCCAGGGGCATGACGGTGGCTGTGCCGATTTCCTGGAGGCGTTTGGCCAAGACCGGGTCGGCGTTGATGTAGGGAAGTACGATGAAGCCTTCGGCCACGAGCTGTTTGGCCGCTTCGAATGTCTCGACAGGATCGGGCAGCAGGTAGCGGGGGTCTGGGTGGATCTCGAGCTTGATCCACTTGGGCAAGCCCGCCGCTGCGGCCAATCGGGCGAGTCGGACCGCTTCCGCTGCGTTCATCGCTCCGCTGGTGTTGGGGAGGATGAGGTAGCGCTTGGGATCGATGAATTCGAGGATGTTGGCGAAGGGGTCTTTTTGGCCACTGAGGTCGACGCGGCGTAAGGCGACGGTGACCATCTGGGTTCCGCTGGCTTCCAAGGCACCGCGCATGGACTCCGGGGACGGGAACTTTCCGGTTCCGAGGAACAGACGGGAGTCAAAGGAACGACCGGCGATCAGCAGCGGTTTCGACATGTGGCTGGGAATCTCTCAAAACCGTCGATGCATTGTAAAGCCGGTGCCCGAAAAGGCAGCTGGGGCGCTCCGCGGGATCGGTCCTACGCTCGCTGAGGAGGCTCTGGGGAGGATGGGGCTTTCGCGCTGTGCGCGAGGGGCTTTGGTGATCGCCTCCAATGCTCGCTGCGGACCGATCCCGCTCCGCTGGGCGTACGGGGCGCTCCGCGGGATCGGTCCTGCGCTCGCAGGGAACGTGGGGACGGGTTGGGCTTTCGCGCTGGCGCGCGAGGGGGAACAGGGTGTGGACGTTCCAATGCTCGCTCCGGACCGATTGGGCTCCGAAGCTCAGGAGTAGGAACTCCAGGCCGAGCGCGCCACCGGAGCGTAGGAGCGGACTTGGCGGAGTTGGCGACTGGACCGATCCAGTTCCGCTTCCTCCGCCAAGGCTCGGCAACGGACTTGTGCGAGGGTTTCGCCGTTCTGGTTCTCAAGGTCGATCAGCGACGCCACCTCACGGCGAAGTCGCTGTTCCACCTCGGGCCAATTGCCTCCCGTTGTGCTCAAGTGCTCCCGAGCGGCCTGAGTGAACAGAATAATCCGCCCCTGAAGTTCCATCTTGGCCCGCTGGCAAGAATTCACCCCAGACCAATCGGCACCGCGGATGGCATCGCCTTCGCGCACTGTCCAATCGCGCCACTCTTCATAGGTCTTGAACAAGTCGTTACACGCGCTCATGTGAGTAGCTTTTGAGAAGTCATCCAACGAGATGGCTTCAGTTCAGGGGTTGGCCGGGTTGTGTTGGATCGACTGCTTGGGATCAAAGGTTGGTGGTCAACCATTGGTCGCCATTAAGCGGCCTGGAGTTGGCGTTCTGCTTGGACATCCACGGTATTGGCCGAGTTGCCCGACAGCATCTCAGCCCAAGCTCCGCGGATCACCGAGAGCAGACGAATCACCGTTTGAACACCGGCAGGATCTTTCTGCAGGTTGCTCTGAGAGAGCTGCAGATCGTAGTAGTTGTAGAGACGCCGCATGGTGGCGGCGAACTCGCCTCCCTGCTCCATGTTGAGCGACATGTTCAACTCCCGGAGGATCTCCTGAGCCTTGAGGATGTTGTTGTTGATCGCGAGGTTGGAATCCAAGGGGTCGTCGAGGTCGAAGCCGATCAGCGCCTTGTCAAGGAAGCGCAGGGCTCCATCGAACAGCATTAGGACCAATTGTCCTGGCGTCGCGGTCTTCGTGGCGACTTGTCGGTAGGATTGCCAGGGATTAGCGTTGTATCTCATGGATGAATGAGTTGGGCGGAACGTATGGGAAAAGGTTTTTGAGACGCAGGGGCTTTGAGGTGCTTGGATTTTGAGGCCCAGGTATGCTCGATTCAGGATTCCCTAGAAGTGCTCGTTCTGGGAATGCGTGGCTAGCAACGGCTCGGACCAATTTGGTATTAGATCGGTATTACATCAGAGGGCCATGGGGCCCTTCATTTTCACGGCCAGCAGATCGGAGAGCTGTCGAATGGTCTTGGTTGGAGGGTAGTCGACATTGTTCGCCAAATCTTTGGCGTTTCGGACTTTGTCCGGGCGGCTACTGGGCAGGTTGTCCAGAGCGCCTCGTAGGGCGTCAGTCTGGGAGAAGTCCTGATCATTGAGCGCCGGAGCAGTGGCTTCGCGGCGAGTCGTACTGCGCTGTACTTTCGACGTAGAGTCGAGGGTGCCTGTGCGTTGGATGTCCATGTTTTCTCACTTTCTAGGCAGGCGCGGTTGATTCCTGTTATCCCCCAAGTACCAACCACATCAGGGACATCGGTCGGTGACAAAAAAACTTGAGGCATCATCGTTGGGGTAAGGTCTTCCAGACAGTTTGCGCAGTGTATCGACAGAAGCGGGAGGGAGAGCGCAGGTCGGCTTGCGGGTCAGCCAACTCCGGGGATCCGGTGTGATGACTTCTGAAGTAGTCGCGGGCCGATCGGGCGACCTCAGCTTGAGAGGCATCGAAGGTTTCATCGACCGACCACAGGGTCCGTCCCTGATCGGCGGTGACCAGTCGCAGCTCCCACCCGATGGCCACTGGAGGGAACGGGCGATAACTGGCGATCTGGACAAAGAGCACGCCGTCGGCCGAATGGGCCGATTGGATCCGCGTCAGCAGGTCGGCGGGAAGGGTTTCTCCAGCCGAGAAGGAGTCCTTGCCAAATCCGCGGCGCAATTCTTCCGGAGTGGCTTTGATGACCTCGAACCGGTGGATCTTTCGCAGCTCCTCCTCCAGGATTTGCGCCAGTTGGTTGCGGTGGTCGAGGGTTGCCAGGTCGGGGGTCGAGACGGTTACCGGCAACAGGACAACCCGTTGCAAGTCTGCTGGAAGGGACTCCACGGCGCGGTACACATTCTTGAGCTCGAAGCGTGCTCCGAGTTCAGGTAGCGACGGTTTGGGTGTCTGGCACCCTCCGAGGAGGATTCCCAGGGCCAGGAGCCAGAGGCGAGGCGGATTCAGGGTTTTCATGGGCAATGGAACTGCTCAATTTTCTGGGCCGGATTCGGCGACCACCTGATCGATCAGACGAGCTGCCGAAGGCAGAGCCTGACGAAGCGTGCCGATTCGCTGGTGCAAGGCTTGGACCCAGCCGTCGAGACCCAGTTCCACCGACTGCCGGTAACGCCGGATGAGATCCTGGCTGACAGCCACTTCGCGGTCTGGCGGCAGGGCTGACAGGGGCTCGCCAGCGAACAGGCGGCAAAGGATGAGGGCGCTGGAACTGGCAGCGTCGTTGGTCCGTGATACTTCGCTCCAGAGAGGTAGTGCCTCGTGGACATGCCCGTTGAGCAAGAGGGTCTCCGCCCGCTGCCGCTGCAAGTTGGGATTGTCGGGCAGGTGCTTGAGGGCCTCGCTGCTCCAGTCGAGGGCGAACTCCAGGGTGTCGCGTTGGCGGAGCGAGAGGGCTCCTCCAGACTCCCAGACCTTGGCTTGCTTGGGGTTCTGCTGAATGCCCTCGTGCAGCAGGGTGAGGGCTGGGATGATTTGGCCCTCCTCTGCTTGGAAGGCAGCGAACTCCACCCGTGCCGCCTCGTTGAGAGGGTCGTCTTGAAGGGCTTGTTCGAAAGCCTTCCGTGCCTCGGCCTTGCGTCCGAGCTTTCGCAGTGCATGAGCCAGGCAGTGGGCCGGGGTTGCGCTTCGGATGTCGTGATGGATGGGAGTGAGGGCTGGTTGGTTGCGCAAGCTCAAGCATTGCTGGAGGTGGGTGACACAAGGTTCCCAGTTCTTGAGCGCCGAATGAGCCAGGCCCATGATGAAGTGCTGTGAGGCCGTGCGAGCCTTGGGGGCAATGGCTCGGTCGTTGAAAAGATTGATGACCTCCTGGTGGAGTTGGAGGGTCAACAAGTGCGAAGCGTACTGGGTGAGCAACACTTCCCTCAGCTCCGGTGGCGTCTGGGCGTAGGGTAGCTGCAGCATGGCCGTGTAGGCCTGCTGATAATAATCGATGCCATAGCCATTCTGGCCCGATCGCCACAATTCCAGCCCCAGGTTCATGAGCAAGTTGACGTCGTTGGGGTATTCCTCGTTGGCTTGTTCCAGGAGGCGGATGTTCCGCTGGATCTTGTCCCGGCTTTTGACCACCTCGGCTTGATAGCCATGGTGGATGAGTTGTGCGTCGCCGAAGAGGTTCTCCATCGACCACTTCTCACGGTTCAGTTCGAGGCTGGCGTAAACCTGTTCATGGATCCGGCTCACGTAGAACTGCTGGGGTGCATTGCGGAACAGGCGCGGCACTTGGCTGACACCGTCGCCTTCGCGACCGACGTCCACCAGGGGCAGCCGGTATGCGATCACGTTGGGTCGAGTCAGGAGCGCACGCAGCGCCGCGTGGTGCGCCGTGGAAACTTCTTCGTCGGCATCCAGGATCAAGACCCAGTCGCCACGGGCGTGCAGCAGGGCCGCATTGCGGGCAGCACTGAAGTCGTTGTCCCAGGCTCGGAAATGGACTTCGGCGCCGTGGTTGCGGGCGATTTCCACGGTCCGGTCGGTGGATCCGGTGTCCACCAGGATGAGTTGATCGGCCAGGCCGCGAATGGATTGGAGGCATCCGTCGAGGAATCTCTCCTCGTTCTTGGCGATGAGGCAGACCGACAGGCGTGGGGGTAAGCCCTCGCGCAATGGGGGCTCGCTCAATTCGGCCGTGGGTTTTTCAGCCCCACCGGCAATGCCGGAGAGTTGTCGCTTGGCGGGCTTCCAATTGGGTGCCAAAGCAACGGCTTTCTGGGCGCATCGCCGGGCCAGGGTTCGATGACCCGCGCTGACGGCCACCTCGCTCAGGAAGACCCAGCCTTCCGGGTGGAAGGGGCGTTCTTCGATGGCTGTGCAGGCAAGTCGCCAGGCGTCCGGTATGTTCTTGGATTTGAAGGCGTCCCGGGCGGCCAAGAGATCTCCCTGGAAGGAAACCTCGGGCAAGGTCAACGGACGCTCCGATCGGGCGAGGCGTGCCTTCTCTTCCATCCGGGCAGCGCGGCGGGTCACCAACTCCCGGGCAAAACGGGCGGCGGTTTGCGCGGCGTTTTTCCAGGTCCAATGGGCTGCCACATGCTCTGCGCCCTGCTGGGCCCGTTGCCGCCACTGCGGCGCTTGCTCCACGGCTTTGCGGAGGGCCAGGCACAGGGCCTCTGGATCGGGGCTCAACCACCAGCCGCGATGGTCCAGTTTTAGGCCGCTCACTTCGTTGCCGACAAATTCTCGAGTGGCCGGGATGCGATGGACGAACTCATCAGTGGCGAAGTCGTCAGTCGACCCACCGCCGGTGCAAATCACGGGCAGCGCGCAGGCCATCGCTTCGAGCACCGGGAGCCCGAAGCCCTCGCCGCGGTACGGGTGCACCAGGCAGTCGCAGGCGGTGTAGAGCCCTGCCAGTTCGCGCTCGGGCAACTCCTCATCGAGATACACGATCTCCGGCGCTGTAGGGTCGGCCTGAGCCGCTTGGATCTGCTCGGACAGGGTCTGACCCTGGTAGGCCGATTTGCCGCCGAAGTCCTTGATCACCAAGCACACGTCGTCGGAGCGACGGAAGGTTTTCAGATAAGTCTCCAACAACAGGTCCGACCCCTTGCGAGCGATGGTTCCGCCGACAAAGAGGAACTTGAAGCGCTTGCTCGTG
Organism: Akkermansia muciniphila; assembly: GCA_945883815.1. Lineage (GTDB taxonomy): Bacteria > Verrucomicrobiota > Verrucomicrobiia > Limisphaerales > UBA9464 > SXXZ01. The sequence goes on from CAMCYJ010000006.1 coordinate 62,936, forward strand.
GCGATGGGGGTGGGGGCGGCCCCGGGATGATGAACCGCGGGATTGTAGCCGTTGGGCAGCACCCGGAGTTTTTCTCTCGGGATACCCGCCTGCAGGTACAAACTCCGGACGTAGCGGCTGGGGCACCAAATCTCATCCACAGCCTGCGCCTTCTCTGCCCACTCGGCGGGGATGGATCCGAATTCCCAAGGCTGGATGAGCACCCAGGCGCCGTGCTCCGGGCGACGCCAGTCCGGTGGCCAGGCGTGACGCAGGGTGATTGCGGTTTCCGAGGGGGAGCGCCGTTGAACTCGCTGGGCCCAGCCCTTTAGATCGGGTGAGACGAACTTGGCGGACGCTGCGTCCGTCGAGACGGCGACAGCCCGGAACCGGGGCTCTTGGTTGAGCCCGTGGATCAGGGAGCGGTTCACATGCGACAGGGAGCCCAGATCGAGGAAGGATCCCTCCAGCGACAGGGTGAGCGTGGTGTTAGGCGCTGCGTTGGGCCCTGCGAAAATGGGCGCGCTCGTTGCATCCGGCCCATGGAGATCGACCACCCGTGCCGGTGGCAATTGCGGTGAGATCAACGAGCGCTCGATGGCTTGCAACCGATGGATTACCACATCGGCCACGGCCTCCCGGCTGTAATGGCGGGCCATGTGTTCGCGGGCCGCCTGGCCCTTGGCGCGGGCTTCTTCCGGATGGGTGAACACGCGGCGCATCAAGGTGCGCAGGTGGGACTCCGACGGATTGGCCCAGCGGTGTCCTTTGTAGTGCCAGAGCTCGGGTTCGAGACCCCGGGCTTCGACCAGTTCGTAGTCGAGCAGGTAGCTCGTCTCGTCCGACATGAACTCGGTATTGGCACTCCAATTTGTTGCGATGACCGGCCGCTCCATGAGCATGGCCTCGTGCTGAGGGCGTCCCCAGCCCTCGCCTCGGCTCGGAGCCACGTAGCAGTCGCAGGCGAGGTACAGGCCTGGCAATTGGTCGCTGGGCACCTGGTCGGCGATGAGTTCGATGCGGGGTAGCTTTTTCCCCTCCAATCCTAGCGATGCAGTGAACGTTCGGATCCGTTGCCAGATCGCCTCAGTCGGATCCCCGTCGGGCTTGGAGAACAAGTAGGTGCGCAGCCACAGGCAGACGTCGTCGTCGGCCGAGAACTCGCGCAAATAAGCGGCCAACAACACATCCCACCCCTTGCGGGAGGACCACTCGAAAATGGACAGGAAGTTGAACCGGGCTTTGTTGGGCAACGGGTAGACCGTGTGCCGGGCCGGATCGAAAAACTCCGAATCCACCGCTCCTGGAATCACCACCAATTTCGAGCGCTCCACGCCACTGGCCGCGAAGGTCTCGACATTGAACTGCGATGGAACCCACACCTCATCCATCCGATTGCAGGCGGCAACCCAATCGGGCGCGATGCGATCGGTCTCGAACATCGAGCGGCCAATGCTGTAGTCGGCGTCGGGGAGGCGGATGAAGCCGCCGGCCGGATTGTGCGAGACGACAATTCCACCTTGAAGTGTCTGGAACCGGTCGCTCATCCGGAACAGAGCTTCCCGATCACCAGCAGCCAAACCGCGGGTGAAGCTCTCGGAATAAACGGTGGTCTTATGGTGGATTCCCAGAGTGCAGCGATTTTCCAACGGCAGCACGAAGTTGATCGCCTCACTGGCGTAACCGCTCGGATTGAAAATGGGTGCAGCCCAGCGTAGTGGTAGCCCGAGTTCGACCCGGCGGCGTTCGATGTGTCGGCCTGACTGGCCCTTAACAAGCGTGTACCGACCATCATCGTGGGTGGTCGTACTGTGGCGATTGAAGGACGGACGAATTCCGGCCTTCCTTAATCTGCTGGAAAAATCCAGGTCTTCGCCTTGGTAGAATCCCCGGCCATCATCCCATTTCACTCGGTCGGCCACCTCGGCTTTCAGCAAAATCAGACCTCCGGTGATGTACACATGATCATCATCGTCGGTGTAGTCCAGCAACACGTGCCCACGCGGGCCTCCATGAGTGGCCCAATCCCAGAATCGGGATCCGTCTGGATTCAGGATGCGCACAGACAGCGCCTCCCAATCGTCTACATAGCGCTGGAGACCGGTGTAGAAATCGTCGTGGAAAATGAAGTCGTCATCCACCACCACAAAATGGTCATACCGGGCGGCGGCGGTCAGCGCATTGCGCATTTCTCCCAACCGCCCGTTGCGAGCGGCGTCGACGGCTAAGACCGTTCCGACACCCTCCGGTAGCTCGGTGGGCGGTTCGCCGCCGACCAGGATTTCGAACTGAGGACTCTTGAGCGCGCGGATGGATTCGATCTCACGGGCCAATTTTCGGGGCCTCTTGCCGTTGGTGATGATGAGGAAAGACCAGCCGGGTTCGCGCTGCCGAATCCCGACCTGCTGGGCAGGACTAACCGCTGACATCGATTCGGGGGTTGGGTTGCCCGGGGGCGTTGTGGCAGCGGGCAACGAGGCGAGGCGGATCTCCAACTCTTGGACAATCAGGTCCAGATCCGGGTGTGCGGGGCCGAGCGATTGGGCGCGTTGGTAATGTTCCAAGGCGGTGGCCGTCTGCTCATTTTCCAACGCCTGGAGCCCGAGTTGGACGGCTGCATCTTGCTCTGGTGTGAGAGCCGTTGGTTCTCCTGTGTGGGCCTCTAATTCCTGAATCCGCGCCTGAAGGGCTGAGTCGTTGGGGGTCACGCCGCAGGCGGTGCGATACACCTCGAGAGCGGTTTGGATGTCCTTCAGATTCACCAAGCACTCGGCCAGGATCACCATCCCATCGGTGTTCTTTGGTTGGACGGTCAGCAATTCCTGGCAGGTCTGTGCGCACTCCAGCCAGCGTTGCTGTCTGAATAGGATGTGTGCCAGCAGGGCCAGTGCATCGGGCCCCCGGGGATCGAGTGCCAGTGCCTGACGGGCCATGGACTCGGCCTTGGCCAGTGGGTCTTGTGCAGGCGTCTCGTCGGTGCTGGTAACGGGCGATGGTTGATTCGGCGTAGTCGCAACGGGGACCGCATTGGATGTTCGTGAGTCACCGCTCTGAATGGAGGAGGTGGGTTTGGGTTCGACCGCATCTCGTGTGGCGCTCATCCGGGATTGCCATGCGGCCACACCGTCCAGGGCCCGTTGAAAGAAATCGGCATATCGAGGAGCCATTTGGCTCCAGTCGAATTGGGCGATCACCGCCTGCCGAGCCCTCAGACCGAGCGATCGACGCAGCTTCGGATCATCCCGAAGTTGGCAGACGGCCTGGATGAGTAGTGGCAGTTCTCGTTCGACGATCCATGCGCTGTGCCCGTGCTCGAGGTACTCGGGCACCGTGCCGTTGTCGGTGGTGAGGATGGCGCGCTCCATCGAGGCTGCCTCAAGCAAGGAGTTGTTGTTGCCTTCCTGAGCCGAGGAACAGATGTAGACATCGATGCTGTCGTAGAATCGCCGCATCCCCTCCAGATCGAGGTTCTTGTCCATGTAGCCGCAGAAGACCAACTCCACGCCGGGAAGTTTTCCAAGAGGCGCTATCAACTCCTCGAAGCCCTTGGTTTTGTTCACACGATTTCCGGCCCAACCCACCCGGACGCGCCCTGAGGGTGTTTGGTCCACCGGGCGAGTTGGTGTGAAGAAAGCCGTGTCGGTCCCGTGGGTGACGTAGTCGGTTTGGGGTACGAACGGCCTGAAGACCCGGGTCAGTCTTTCGGAGACCGTGTGGATCCGCTGGAAGTGGGTGTTCAGGAACTGCGTGAACCCAAGGAAATCATGTCCGGCCCAGGAGGTGTGGGAGCGGATGCTGGTGACATACTTGGCCGGCGTACGGATCTGGTTCTGGGGGATCAGATTCCACTCCAGAGGGTAGAGGAGGTCATAATCCGCTTCATTGTAGGTCTGGCCCTGAAGCTTGAGGTCGAAGTCGAACTGGGAGCCCAGTCGCTCCATGAGCACCTTGCAGTGGCGCGCGAAGATCCAGTTCGGCACATCGGCCATGAGCAGGACCCGAGGGAGGCGTTGCTGGGTGGGGCTCACCACCGTTGAGACGGTGTGCTCTGGTAATCTGGCAGGGCCGGGAGCCAATTGCAGATCTTGCGCACGGGTGCGCACGGAAGGTGCGTGCCCTTCGTTTTTTTCGAGCCGCTGGAAGAGCGGCGAGTTGAGCGTGGTGGTAATATCTGCTTTGACCACGGGGGTTCGATCCGGCTCTGGGGCTTCGCCAGCAACAGGCAATGGGAAACACACAACATCCCGAATTTCAGTCAACTGATTGTCCGTGAAGGGGCGAGTTCCACCATCGGGTTGAAGGCCTTCGATGCGATAGCCCAGATGCTCAATAAACCGGAGCAACTCAAACACTGAATGCCCGGCGCTCTGGCTGGTACCCTCGTGAACTTCAACTATAAGTACTGGCCGGTGCTGTTTAATGGTGGCTGCCGCCCCTTTGAGCACAATCATTTCAGCGCCCTCCACATCCACCTTCATCACATCGAGACGCGGAAGATGGAGAGGTGTAAGAAAGTCATCTAGGCGGACAATCTTCACGCGCTCGATTAGCGTGCCGCGGTCGGTGGACCTGAACAGTGTCGGAACGCCCTCGTTTACTGTGCCGTCGCTGGCGACTTCGGCATGTGACGAATAGATTGGGAGCTCACCAGGTAAGTCGCCGAGGCCTAGTTTTTCGGCGCGGACGTGCGTGAAGCCATTTGCTTGAATGTTCTCGGAGAGAACTTGGAAAACCTCGGTAGCCGGCTCGAAGGCGAAGACCTGGCCTCGGGAAAGTCGCTTGGCGGCAAAGATTGTCTGCTCGCCGACATTCGCGCCGGCGTCGAGATAAACCATGTCCGGACTTTTGAACAGTCGGCCCAGCAGACGAAGCTGAGCCTGTGAGTAGGCTCCGTGCCAGAAGATCTGGCTGCCGATGTGGTGGTGCAGGCTGCATCGGAACTTGAGGTCGCCGTCGAAGTCCGTGATCGTCGCCTCGAGGGGTTCTTTAGTGAATTGTCTGCGAAAATCCGCCGCTGCAGCTGGATTTGTCCTCGTCAATTGCGAGTGTTGAGCACGTAGAGAACGGATTCTATCGGGGGCAATTTGAGGTAAGTTTCTGGTAATTTCGGCTGGCTTTGCCTTGATACCCCCCTTGAACGACTGGGCCTCAAGCAAAGCTTCACGCTCCACGAGCACAGCCATTTTGTTCAGAGTGGCGCGGAGCGATTCCGTAGGGGGTTCACCTGTTTTTTGCGCGAGCAGGTAGGTCCAGATGGCTAGGTGGCGTTTGGCATACTCAGGCCAGGTCCAGGAGGCAACGGCCTGCTGGCGGAGACGCTTTTCGCGGGAAATGCCCTCGAAGATCCGGATGAGTTCGTCGGGCTGGCTCCAGCCGTGGGTGATGCCGCCGGGCGCATCGAGGTGATAACCCTGCGTGGTGACTATGGTCGGTACTCCTGCGGCCAGTGCGTCCATGTAGCCCATCGAGCCTTCGTCCATGCCCAGATAAAGGTAGTAATCGAGGCTCGGCATGAGCTTCAGATACTCGGTGCGGTCGAACGCGTTCCAGTGGTCTACCGTGAAGCCGGCCAGGCGAAGCTTCTTAACGTGCTCATCCCATCCAGCGCCCATGATGCGGAACTGGAATTCGTCAGGGGAGATCCGTTGAGCCAGCTCAAGCAGGATACCTTCACGCTTGCAGCCGCTCGGTTGTACTTTGCTCGTGATACCGATGATGGTCCGACGGGCGCGCATCTCGCCGTCGTGGCCGGGGTTCACAAAGCAGAGTTTCTCGCGGGGAAGGCCGGCTGCGGTGAGGTTGTCCACGGTCTCGGCGGACATGCAGATGCCCATCGCGGCGTTGACGAGTTGCTGGCCGAGTCGCTCACGCTTCCAGTCCGTGTCGATGTGCGTGACCATGACGGTATCGGTGGTGGTCTTCCGCCCGTCGTAGTCGTAGTAGATGATATGATGATTAATGTCCGCCTGCGGGTCCGGTTGCTTCGAAATGCTGGCGGCGACGCCAAGCGGAAGGAGGTGTTCCTGGAGCTTCAGAGCAAACTTGCCGAGAATCCAGCCGTGGACGTCTTCGTAGCAGACAATATGGACTTTCATGGGCGATATGTTCAAACTTCCAGCCATTTGAAAGCGTTCAGTTCGGCACCTTTTGTGGCCGACAGCTCCTGTGCACGCTGATGGAGAAAGGCGTCTGCCAGGCGGGCCTCAGGCAAGTTGGCAGGCGCTATGTCTTCGCGGACAAAAAATGCATTGTATCCGTAACGGTTGGCGCCGACGTAGCGGTAGCCTTTTCGCCGCGCGAGCTTCACGAACGCCATGAGCGAGGCACCGTAATAGTCTGGGTGTTGCTCGCGGCAACCCGGCTGATTTGGCACGGTTACGCTGCGCTCTGGACCGAGAGCAGGGTTGAACTCCACAACCACAACGCGAGGCTCGATCGCAGTGAGTCTCTCCCAGACCCAATAATCCGTGCTGTCCATGTCTAGTGAGAAAAGGTCGATCGGACCATTGTAACCGTTGGCTGCACAAAGCTGATTCACATTGTCTGGAGTTATCCACGCCTGCACAACGGGCGGCGGATAAACCCAAGTGTCGCGGTGCGTTGCGAAGAATTTCTGTGACTCAGCGACCTCCTTGTACTCGACCATAAGGCCCATAAACCCCCAGTTAAGAATCAGGTTCGTCACGTTGGCGCCATAGGGCGTTCCGAACGCCATCTCCACACAGCGCCGGTTCGTGAAGCCAAGCTGTGAAAAAATCAGCAGTAGCAAACCATCCTCGTCTGACTGCGAGTAAACACGAAATCCAGCCTCGCAAAATGAAGGTAACTGCACGCCCTGTCGTGCCAGCGCCTGGTATTGCGTATAAAGCAGTCGCTGGGCCGCGGGGTTGTGCAAAGAATCCTGCCGCACCAACTCGTTTTGATCTCCGCGCTTGGACTCGGAGATGTGCATCTGCAGTAGGTGGCCAATACTGGTGATTGCTTGAGCGAGATTGGCGAATTCTTGTCGTGTTACAGGAAATGGTAGTTGGGTCTGGTTCATGGGAATAGGGTCAGATGGCGCGGGCGATGGCGGTGACGTTCCAGTCGCGCTCAGTTGCGAGTCGGCCGGGTTTCAGAAAGGGGCAAAAAGTGGTCAATTCGAAGCCGGCCTGGGCGCAAAAAAAGTCCAACTCGGGACGGAAGAAGTAGCGCATTGCGTGCGTCTCGTTTGTCTCAGCGACAACCTCGCTGCCGCGCAGTTCCAGCAAGTGGTAGTGGACCCGTACGACGTTCGTGGCGAAGTCGAACTCGGGCCGAGCGTGGCGCAAGGTGCGCGTGCCGGCGTGTTCGATCACCCGTGTGCGCTCCGTTGGGCGGTCGGTGAGCACGGCGGGTCCGTGCCAGAAGTCGAAAATGAATACGCCGCCGGGCGTGAGATGGCGACGGGCGGTTTGCAAGCCGGCCAACAGATCGCCGTTGGTCGTGAGATAACTCAACACGGCAAAGAGGCAGGTGACGGCGTCAAACGTCTGCCTGCAGTCGAATCCTTGGATGGGCGAGTGATGCAGCGCGATGCGGTCGCCCACGCCAAGTTTGTGCGCCTTATCCTGTGCGCATGCGAGCATCCCGGCGGAGAGGTCCACGCCCGTGACGTGCAGGCCCCGTTGAGCCAGCGGCAACGCGTGGCCACCCGTGCCGCAGCCAAGATCAAGGATGCGGCGCACGGTCGTGGCGGCTTGCACGAAAAGAGTTTCGAGGAAATCGCATTCTACCCCGTAATCCTTGTCGCGGTAGAGGCGGTCATATTGGTTGGCGTAGTTCGCAGCGAAGGGTGTCATGAGATGAGAGAGGGAGTGGTGAAGCCAACGGCGGGGTTACTCCGGCGTGTTCCGGCGAGACGCTGGGGCCGTCACGATGCCAGCGAGGGTGCGGGCGACGTGCTCAATCTGTTCGGGTTGGAGTCCGAGGCCGTTCGGGAGGTAGAATCCTTTGCGTGCCAGTCGCTCTGCCACGGGAAAACGATCTCCCAGGAAGAGTCCCTCGCGCTGGAATACGGGCTGCTCGTGCATGCCAAGGAAGAACGGGCGTGTTTCGATCCCGGCGGCTTTCATCTGCGCCATCACTTCGGAGGCGCTCAATGGATGATCTTCGTCGAGCAGCACGCCGGCCACCCACGCCACACTGCGTGCCCACGGTTCCTCCAACTGAAAACTCAAACCCGGCACGTCCGCCAGGAGTTGGCGATAGGTGGCAACGATGGAACGTTTCGTTGCCACGATCTCCGCCAGTCGGTCGATCTGGGAGACTCCCAGCGCGGCTTGAAGATTGGTCATGCGGCAGTTCCAGCCGAGTTCCTCGTGGAAAAAGCGGCGCTGCGGTTGGAAGCAGAGGTTACGCATCGAGCGGCAGCGGCTCGCGAGCGCATCGTCGTCGGTGAGCAACATTCCGCCTTCGCCAGTGGTGATGAGCTTGTTCGCGTAGAAACTGAAGCTGCTCAACTCGCCGAAGCCGCCGCAGCGCCGCCAGACCGGCTGCGCGGTGTCATGGTCGCAGAGGTATTCCGCGCCGTGGACCTCGGCAGCGTCCTCAACGATCGCCAACCCATGCTGCGCCGCCAGCCGCAGCAGCGGCGTCATGTCCACGGGATGGCCGTAAATATGAACCACCAGGATGGCCTGCGTCCGGGGTGTTATTTTATGCGCCACCTGACTTACGTCCATGCCCCAAGAACGTGGGTCGCTGTCCACGAGCACAGGCTTCAGGCCATTGAATACGATGGCGGTGGCGCAGGAGACGATGGTGAAGGTGGGAAGTATAACTTCGGACCCGGGCGGCAATTGCAGCGCGGCTAGAGCGACCTCAAGTGTCGCCGTTCCGTTGGTCATGGCGATGCCATGCCGGCGGCCGCAGAACGCGGCCCACTTTTGCTCGAAGGCATCGAGGTATTTGCCCGCCGAGGAGATCCAGCCAGTACGGAGGCAGTCGTTCACTGCCGCGATTTCCGCCTCGGTGATGACCGGTTCGCAGACGGGAATCATCAGAAAAACTCCTTCTCCTTCAGGCCGGTGTAGGGGCCTTGTTTCACCTCGAGCAGGATCGTGTTTTCTAAGCAGCGGAAACCATGTCCTCCTCCGGCGAGGATGATGAGATCACCTTCCTTAAGAACCCATGTCCCCAGAGGCGTTCGGTCCAGGCCGAACAGGTCGACCTCGACGCTGCCGGCGCGTACGAGGATGGCCTCTGGGGTGCCAACGAGATGGCGCTGAAGCGGTAGGTGAAGGTGGCGCTTGATGACGCCACCGGCTGGATATACGACCAAGCCGGTCTGCTGATAGTAGGCGTCAGGCGTGATGAACGTCGTTTTATCGGGGCGGAAATCCTGCCGGAGGATTGTGGCGATGAACTGACCGTTCCAGGTGATGTGCTCGATCGGTTCGGTCGATTCGTGAGTCATGTTGAAGGTGGGTTCGGGAGGTTCTGTGGGCGCGTTCATGGTCAAAAGTTAACTGGCCAATAGTTCTTCGCGGGGGCAGTAGGACGCGCTCTACGAAGCTGAGACCGGTTGGGCAGATGCGGCGCGATGTAATTCAGGAGCCGGTACCACCATTTTTCTTCGGTGTAGTCGGCAAGCACGCGTTGCCAGCCCGCGATGGCGATGCGACGGCGCTCACCTTCGTGGGCCAGGTAATAGCGGGTCGCGTCCACGCACTCGTCCATCGTCTCAAAACCGATGGCCTCTTCGCCGAGCCTGAATACCTTGCCGAGGTTGTCCCGGCAGTCGCATATCTGCATCACTCCGAACGCTGGAAGCATCAACGTGCGGCTATTCATGGGGCCGATGGAGTTGTGAAGGTTCCAACCGATCCGCGCCCGGCGGTAAAGACCGAGGAGATCGCCCTCCGACAGGTAGCCACCGGGCCACCCTTTGCCGCGCAGGACGGCCTGGGAAACTTCCGGTTCAGCCGCTCTAAGCGGGCGGCGAGGTGGGTTGCCTCTGCTACCCGAGCAGCCGAATAGGCCGGATAAACGATTGCATAACGCAACTTTCGGAGTATCTCAGGTGGCGAACAGGCCGACCCCAATAATGGACTCTGGCTAGGCTGTGCTTTTTCAGAGCGGCTGCCGGGATAACTCGTCTCTGGTGAAGGCTGGGTAGCACCGGATTTGGGCTCACTGCCGTTTCCCACCACTTGGATTCTTGTTTCGTGAATGATCTCCGATTTCTCGTGGGAGGGCTTCCTGAGTACACCGCACCAAGAGTTTCGCAGGTTGACGATCTCGATGGACTCAAGTCCGAGATCGCGGGCAAACCGTTCCGCACCGCGCATGGAAGCCAAAATCCAATCAAAGTGGCGACAGAATGGAGAAAAGTCGTGCCAAACAAGGAATCCGCCCGGAGCGATCCGATCCCAGACAAGCTTGAAGTCGAGATAGACATTTTCCTCATCATGGGCCGCATCGACAAAAACCATGCCGACGCCTTGGATTTGCGGGGGCAACTCCCAGCGAGCCGTGTTGGCATAGTATTGGACCACGTTTTGGATCCCTCGTTCCCGATAGAAGCACCCGATATCCTCCTTGGAGATGAGGTGCGTGATCATCTTGCCTCCGGACAAGTCGTATTGCTCCGGCAGGATATTCACCGTGTGGCATCGCAGACCGGGCGCGAGATTACTGGCTAGCTTGAAGGCTCCACGGCCCTGGGAAGTGCCCAACTCAAGGACGTCCGTTCTGGAGTTGGCTGCCAAGGTGCAGAGGGCCTCGGCGTCTCGTCGGTTGCGGCCGTGGGCATCGGTATCCACTTCGACCAGATCCAGATCGCTTTCTAGCAGGACCCCGGACTGGGACAGTCCGAGCGCCCGCTTGAAATCCTCAATGCTCTCCACGATCCGCACGTTCATAGGAATCGACGAGCGGGTGTAACCGCGACTGGAGCTGCAGTAGCGTCAGGGGTCTTCGATTGTGGCAATCTGGTGGGGATGAAGCGTCGATCACTCATGGCAAGCCATACTCTGTCAGTCGGATGCCGCGACAGAGGTCGGCTAACTCAAGCCAATCGTGTGCCAAGCGTATTTGTCGTCAGACAGGGATTTTTCTGCCCGGTTTGTGGGGAGCGAACCAATGGTTCAAAGCCTCGATCCAGTAAAACGCAACAAAGTGCGGAATAGTTTGCCGGCTTCTGAATCGATACCGGTCGGAGTCAGCGGTCTGAGCCGGAACCAATCTGTCGGCCCAGTGGGGCTTGGTGGAACGTCGTCCTCAAGAGTGTCGATGTCCGCTCGGTGTGGGACTCGATTCGGAACGCTCTCTGTTTAGGCCTCGTATTGTAAAAAATCTGTCCTGCAAACACTTCCGTCCCTATCGAATCGCTCCGACTGACCGGGTGTCTCCTTGGGGGCCGAAAAAATCGGCCCGCATGTTGTTGTCGACCCCGTGGACTTCCCAACCGTCTGCGGAGAAACCTGCGACCACCTCGGATCCGATTAAGCCAGAGGAACCGGTCACCAAGAGCTTCTTCATGGTACAAATTGCGATTCAACCGTCTGTTGCCGACGACGATCAGGTGGTTGGAGTGGGGGCGTTGAGTTGAGCCCGAAGAGGGGATCGCTCACTGCGTCCCGCCAAACCGCTGCTGGAGAAACTTGAGCTGCTGGTTGATGGACTGCTGGGCGGTCTCCATTCGGACGAAGCCGTCAATGAGGCGCAGGCGGTTGGCTTGAACCCGCTTTTCGAGGTCGGTGACTTGGAGGTCAATCTCGCTGGATTGCTTGGTCAGGGCGTCTTGCCGAGCGATGAGCGAGCCGTCCTCGCCGATCGTCTTCTCGAGATAGGCCTTGAGCTTCGTTGCGATGCCCTTGTCCGGGTCGTTGAAGAGGGTCTTGAGTCCGCTGAGATTATTGGCGATGGCGTCATCCAGCGCGGCTTCGTTTTCCAGCGTCAGTTGATCGGTGGTGCCGGTGGTGTCGATGCCGATCTTGGCCAGAGAATTGAGGGTGCCCGTCAGCCCTGTAGCCTGGTTGAAAGCAATGGCTCGCAGCTTGGAGGCAATTTCGTTGGTGTCGCTGTCGCCGGCCAGTGTGGAGCGAGTGACCTTGCCGACCGAGTCGGTGGAGCTGGAGGTCAGGGAGTCGATCGTGGATTGAGCGCGGTTGTAATCCTCGATGAAGTTCTTGATGGCGCCCTTGATGGCGCTGGAGTCGGAGGCGAGCGAAATGGTTGAGGTCCCGGTCTTGAGAAGGGCGATGGAAAGGCCTTCGATGCCGGTGGTTTCCTCGTTCAACGTGTTCGAATGGCTGCTGAGGACCGATCCGCCATTGATGGTGTACAGGGCGTCATTGCCGGCAGAGAAGGTGGATCCGCTCGCAAGGCCTGCCGCTGCGAGAAAGTTTCCGGTGACGTCTTCGAGGGCCACACCGAGATTCCCGGTGACCTTGTTGGTCAAGCTGAACTGGTCGTTGACCCGGTCGTAGCTGATGTTGACGCCGGCCGCCGAGACGTTGATGCGGTCCATCAAGTTCTGAACCGAGTCGCTTGAGGCGTTGAAGGCGATGGAAACGCCGTTGATCTTGAATTCACCCGCTCCGGCACCGCCATCCGAGACCGCAGTCTGGAAATTGGCCGAACTGAGCACACTAGCCGGTGTGATGCTGCCGAGGCTGGAGGCGCTGACCAGTTTGTTGGTGCCGTTGTTGGACAGACGGGCCACCGATAGAAAATTGGAGGTGTCGGTAGCGCTGCCCACGACCAACGGATCCTCGCCCTCGTCCTCGCCGAGTCGTTTGAGGGTAATTTTGTCGGTCGAAGCGCTGTAGGAACCCTTGATATTGTCGTCGGTCGCATCATCAATTCGTTCGAAGATGTCATCCAGCGTGTCGACCGTGGGGTCGATGGTGATTTGCTTGCCATCCACCGTGATGGTGCCCGCGCTGATGGGAGGGTTGAAGCCCTTGCTCGCCAACGTGCCGGAGGTGACGTTGTTGGTCGGATACAAGTTGTCACCGATTCCCGACGTGCCCACCGTCTTGGAGGCGGTGGCCAATTGGGTGACGTTGAAGGCGTAAGTGCCTGAGGAGGCACCGGCCGAGGCGGTGGCGCTCAGGATCGTGGAATCGCTCACCGTCGCCTTGCGGGCCTGGAGTACGTCATTGGAGCTCAGGTTGTCCGTTCGGTTCTTCAGGACAGCCAGCTGGGTCTTGATACTGCCATAGGCGTTGTTTCGATTGAACAACGCGCTTTGCTCGGTACGAAGACGCTTTTGCGGCGTCCGCTCGACATCTGCCAACTGGTTGACGAGCGTCTGCCAGTCGAAGCCGGAGGCCAGTCCTGAGAGCCCTAGTTCCATGATAGGGGAGCATCGGCAGGATCGCCGGCTTTCTTGAGTTTTGGATGTGCCTCCGAGGGGTCTCTGGGCGCCGTGCGCCAACTTCACCCTTTGAAAATGCCTGCCGGATCGACACTGTGGAGGCTGATTTTCGCATGAAGCGCACGCACCATTGCAATGAACTCCGCGCCTCGGATGCTGGCCGCGCGGTCATCCTGACCGGCTGGGTCCACTCCCGACGCGACCTCGGTGGGGTCCTCTTTATCGACCTCCGGGATCGTGAAGGCCGCACCCAAACCGTGTTCGATCCGTCGGATTTGCCGACGGCCATCTTCGATGTGGCTTCCAAACTCCACGCCGAGTCGGTGATCGAGATCGAGGGCAAGGTCCGGGTCCGGCCCGAGGGCACTCGCAACGCCAAGATCCTGACCGGCGAGGTGGAGGTTCAAGTCCAGTCGATGACGGTGTTGAACTCTTCGGCGATCCTGCCCTTCCAAGTGGACGATCCCGAGGTGGCCAACAAGGTGAACGAGGAACTGCGCCTCCAGTACCGGTACCTCGACCTGCGTCGCCCCGAGATGATGCGCAATTTGCGATTGCGCTCCAAGGTGGCCATCGCGACACGCAGCTACATGGACGATCAGGGTTTCTTGGAAATCGAAACTCCGACCCTCTTCAAGTCCACGCCAGAGGGCGCGCGGGAGTTCCTGGTGCCCAACCGCCGTGAGCCAGGGACTTTCTACGCGTTGCCGCAGTCGCCGCAGCAGTTCAAGCAAATCCTCATGGTCAGTGGTGTGGAGCGCTATTTTCAGTTGGCCCGCTGCTACCGCGACGAAGACTTGCGCGCGGACCGCCAGCCGGAGTTCACCCAGGTGGACATCGAGATGTCGTTCATCGAGCGCGAAGATATTTACGCGCTCATCGAAGGGCTTCTGAAGCGGGTCTGGAAGACGGCGCTGAACATGGACATCCCCACGCCCTTCAAGAGGATCTCTTTCGAGGAGGCTCTGAACCGCTGGGGCATCGACAAGCCCGACACGCGCTTCGGCATGGAGTTGGTGGATTTCACGGAAGATTTCCGCGGGTCCAAGTTCGGCGTGTTCGGCAACTGTGTGGCCGGCGGCGGGGTGGTGAAGGCCATGAACGCCAAGGGCTTGGCCGGTGCGACTCAGGGTCAGATCGAGACCATGACGGAGTATGCCAAGAGCTTCGGTGCCAAGGGCCTGGCGTTCATCAAGGTGGAGAATGGCGAGTGGAAGTCTCCCATCGTGAAGTTCTTCAATGAGGCCGAGAAGGCGGCCCTGACCGAGAAGTTGGGAATCGAGCAGGGCGATCTGATTCTCTTCGCCGCCGATCAGTGGCTCAATGCGTGCGAGATCTTGGGCAAGATCCGCCTCTACTGCGCCGAGGTGCTCAAGGCTCAGGGCAAGTTGGTGATCGATCCGACGCGCTTCGACTTCCTCTGGGTTGTCGAGTTCCCGCTGCTGGGCTTCGATCGCGAGATGAACCGGTGGTATTCCAGTCACCATCCCTTCACAGCACCGGTGGCCGAGGATATCCCGTTCCTCAAGACCGACCCGAAGAAGGTCCGCGGCCAGCACTATGACATCGTGGTGAATGGTGTGGAGTTGGGCGGGGGATCCATCAGGATCCATCAGGCTGATGTGCAGAAGACCATCTTCGAGGAGTTGCTGCAAATCCCGGCAGAGGAGACGCAATTGCGCTTCGGCTACATGCTGGAGGCCTTCAAGTACGGGGCTCCGCCGCACGGCGGCATTGCCTTGGGCTTTGATCGCTTGTGCGCGATTTTGTGCGGCACGACGAGCATCCGGGATGTCATCGCCTTCCCCAAGACGGCCAAGGGCACTTGCATGATGACCAGCAGTCCGAGTGCGGTGACCTCGCGGCAGTTGCGAGACTTGCACATTGAGGTGAAGGCAGCCAAGAAAGAGGCCTAAAGGTCTTATGTCTGGACGGCGGATCCAGACTGCGCTCGACCCCGGTATTCCTTGTCTCGGATAAGGAGTATCGGGGCCTTTTTTTAGATGTCAGGCGGCAGTGTTGGCTGAACTCCGTCGGTGACCTGGATGCAGCGCGATGGGAGAACATCAGAAGCTGGGGGCGGGCAACCTTCTCCGGGGGTACCGGGCTGCCGGGTGTTGTGGAATCGGGAAAGTGCCCGTTGGGAGTACCTGTTTGAGATTCGGCAGCGATTCCGAGCAGGAGATCCGCTGGAGCATGAAGTGGGTCGAGAATGACCGACGAGAGACTTGGGAGGTGGTGGAGCCGAGGGGATTCGAACCCCTGACCTTCTCATTGCGAACGAGACGCTCTACCAACTGAGCTACGACCCCGTTCCCAAGCGGGGATGACGCTGCCGATTTGGCGGCGACGTTGCAAGAACGGGTTTTCGCGGTGTGGGGTTCTGATGTTTTGCGGGAACTGGGTTCTGAGGGTTGGTGGGGTTGCGGAGCTGGGAGACGCGGTTGGGGTGTGGGCTTGGGAGGTGTCGGTTCAGGCGCAGAAGTCGGCTCCGGTCTCGACGATCCGTCGCATTTGGTCGAACCACCAGGCGGCCCGTTCGCGACCACAGGGTCGAACGTTTCGGGAGCGCCGTGGTGTTCGACGGACGGGGATCGATGGGATCTCCAATGGCAGCCAGGCGGTCATGGTGGCGTTCGTTTTGTTGAGGGCACTGTGCGGACTGTTCATGCGATGAGCTTGAGGGGTTGGATGAGACAATGGCTGTCCAAGGGTTCGTTGCTCGGGAGGTTCTTTTTTCAAACAATCGGTGCGTTTCTTTTGGTGATGGGGTTTGGAGGGTGGGTGGCTTGGTTTGGGCTTCGCGGGACCGAGCCTGCACGCGCTGAGGAGGCTCTGGGGAGGATGGGGCTTTCGCGCGGTGCGCGAGGGGGTGGTTGGTTCGCCTCCAAGGCTCGCTCCGGCTCGGTCCCGCTGCCGCTGTGGGGGTGGTACGGTCGTGGGGCTGGCGCGTGGGGTGGGTCGTGGGTGGTGGC
>CAMCYJ010000007.1 GCA_945883815.1 Akkermansia muciniphila
TCCCCTCACGCTGTTGCCCTTGCAGGCGGGCGGCTTGTTGGGGGGGATTCCTTTCCGGGACCTGACCCTGCTGCCGGCCCACAGCCTGTGGTGGTTGGCGGCATTAGTGCTTTTCCGGGCCCTCGACATCGGCAAACCGGGTCCCATCGGCGCCCTCCAACACCTCCCGCGTGGCTGGGGCATCGTGATGGACGACGTAGCCGCCGGATTGATCACCGGACTTCTACTGCTCGCTGCCGCTGCCCTGATGCATTAAACACCCCGCACCCCACTTCCATGTCTGCCGCAACTCCATTCCGCTTCCCGAAACCCGCGACCCTGAAGAGCGCTGAGGACCTGCGCCAACGACTCTCAGGACTGGGCCATCCCCTGCCTGTCGATGACACGGCCCGCCCCGAGGTGCTGGGACGCGTGATCCCGGCAGGCATTGGCGTGCCCAAACCCATCGGAAACCGCTGGGCCATCCTGCCCATGGAAGGCTGGGACGGGACTCCGGACGGACGACCGACCGACTTGGTCAGACGACGCTGGCGGCGTTTTGGGCAAAGCGGCGCCAAACTCATCTGGGGCGGCGAAGCCGTGGCTGTGCGCCCGGATGGACGGGCCAACCCACATCAATTGGTTCTTTCCGAGGCCAACACATCAGATCTGGCAACGCTACGAGCCGAACTGGTGGCGGCTCACCTGGAACGACATGGCCAAGACGGCGACCTTTTGGTGGGGCTTCAACTCACGCACTCCGGCCGCTTCGCCCGACCCAATGACAAGATCCGCCTCGAGCCGCGGATCGCCTACCGCCACCCCCTGCTCGACGCCCGATTCAGCATCACCGACGACCGTGCGGTCTTGAGCGACACCGAGGTGGACGACCTCGTTGCCGACATGGTCGCTGCGGCCGTCCGAGCGCAGCGGGCGGGCTTCGACTTCGTGGACATCAAGCACTGCCACGGTTATCTGGGGCACGAATTTCTCTCAGCCGTGACCCGGCCCGGTCGCTACGGGGGCTCCTTCGCCAACCGGACCCGCTTCCTCACCGAGATCGTGTCGGGCATCCGGCGCGATGCCCCGGGGTTGGCCATCGGCGTACGCTTGAGTTTGTTCGATAGCTTCCCCTTCCAAAAGGGCCCCGACGGCACCGGCGTTCCCACGCCTTGGACCGGAAGCTATCCCTATGCTTTCGGGGCCAATCCGAACAACGCCCTCGAGATGGATTTGTCGGAACCCTTCGCCTTCTTGGCATTGCTAGAATCCTTGGGAATCCGGCTGGTTTGCCTCACCGCGGCCAGCCCCTACTACAACCCCCACCTCCAGCGCCCCGCCATGACACCCCCCAGCGACGGCTACCTGCCCCCAGAAGATCCGTTGACCGGCGTGGCGCGCCAGATTGAGGCCGTGGCCCGGGCCAAAGCAAAGTTTCCCAACCTCATTCTCGTCGGTTCGGCCTACACCTACCTGCAAGAGTGGCTCCCCGCTGTAGCCTCGGCCCAGATCGCCGCCGGCCATGTCGATGTCGTGGGATTGGGGCGGATGGTGTTGAGCTACCCGGATCTCCCGTCCGATGTCCTAGCAGGTCGCCCACTGCAACGTCGGCAGATTTGCCGAACCTTCAGCGAATGCACCACCGCCCCCCGCAACGGCTTGGTCAGCGGATGCTTCCCCCTCGACGACTTCTACAAAACCCATCCGGATGCGATCCGATTGAAGGCCCCATTGAAGGCTTGATCGCCTATAGCCCCCCCGGATTCCCATGCGACGCCTCGATCATTCCATTCATGCCGCCCGGGGATTTCTCGCCTTCCTGCTGCTGGTGGGAGGATCGCTCGCGATGGGCTACCTTCTGGATCCAAACTGGGGCACGGAGATCGGGTTCTCAGTCGGCCTGCTCCTCTTCGCCGGCTGGCTGGCCTGTCTGAAAGTAGCCCGGAATCGGGGCGATGCCTGGGTCCAGGCGGGCCGGGAACTGGGCCTCCGATCCATGTATTCAGGCCATGCACCCACGATCCCAATCCCGGGCCATGAGCATCCCATGGAATTGCTCTCGGGCACGATCGGTACGGCCACCGTGCTCATCGGAGACCGCGGCGAATGCTATTTCCAGTACCACACCGAAGCCCCTGTGGGAACTTGGGAAACCGGCTCACCCGAGGTTTCCGACCCCATCCCGGTGGAGACGTTCATCGCGCTGTGGATCCCGGGAATGGACGAAGCTCCATTCCGCATTGGCAAACGCCGTAGCCTGTGGGAGGGCCCGACAACCCAGCCGAGCGGTCCGTTCGCCGAGGTCCTCGAGTCATGGGTCCGGGCGCATCCCGGATGGCGCATCGAAGGCCGGGCCGACTGCATCATCCTCAGCCGACCGAACCGCTTGGCCCGCATCAGCCAACTGTCGATCTGGATTGCTACGGCTCGGTCCATGGTCGAAACCCTTGAAGCGCCGGGGGGCTGACCGGAGCGCACCACCGAGATGGTGGCGAAGGATCAGCCGGCAAATGCGCTGTTCTAACCGGGCTGACCCGGGTACGACGTCTGGATCATGCGCTGGATCCACTCCCTCACCGCGATGCTCGGGCTGGCCTTCGGATTGTCCGGGGCTGACACCACCGCTCGGAACGAACCCCCGCTGGCCGTCCGCCTGGGCTACCCGGCCGACACCAAGCTCCTGATCATCAACGGCGACGACTGCGGCATGTGCCACACGGCCAATCTCGCCACCATCGAATGCCTCGAGAAGGGCTTGATGACCAGCGCCACCCTCATGGTCCCCTGCCCGTGGTTTCCCGAGATGGTGGACTACGCCAAGAAACACCCCGAGAAGGACTTCGGCCTGCACCTGGCCCAGACCTCAGAATGGCGCTTCTACCGCTGGGGACCGGTCGCGCCGCGCACCGAAGTTCCAGGCCTCATCGATCCCGATGGCTACTTGTGGCAGGCCGTGCAACAGGTTTATGCCAAGGGCTCCCCGCAGGAGGCCTACATCGAGGCTCGGGCTCAGGTCCGAAAAGCTTTGGCTGCGGGCGTTGATGTGACCCACCTCGACTCCCACATGGGCACCCTCCAACTCAATGCCGCCTACGTGGAGCAGTACCTGAAACTCGCCGTGGAATTCGACTTGCCCGTCCGCATGGCCTCGCAAGCCACTCTGGCCAAAATGGGAGGCCCCACCCAGCGCGCAGCCTTTGCCGCCCAAGGCATCGTGTTCCCCGACGACTTTGTGTACGAGGACCTCCAAGACGAGCCCAAAGACGTCAAAGGCTATTGGATGCGCAAACTGGCGAGCCTCAAGCCCGGCGTCACCGAACTGTACATCCATGCGGGCATGGCCACCGACGAGTTGAAGGCCATCACCGGCAGTTGGAAAACCCGCACCGAGGAATTCGAGGCCTTCACCCGAGATCCGGATCTGAAGGCCCTCGTGGAGCGCGAAAAAATCGTCCGAATCGGTTGGCGGCCACTGCGCGAACTGCAGCGCCGGGACCGCAAGGGACGGTGACGGGTTCGTCGCTCCGATTCTCCCGAGACTTCCGCCCATGCCCGATACCCCGCGCAAGCCCGGCTACAATCCGGCCATCGACGGCCTACGGGGGATCGCCATTCTGGGGGTGTGGCTCTTCCACCTGCATCCGCCGTGGATGCCCGGCGGGTTCCTGGGGGTGGACGCCTTCTTCGTCCTCTCGGGCTTCCTCATCCACGGAATCGTCGCAGCCGACCTCGAGTCGGGCCGGTTTTCCTTCCGCGAATTTTACCTGCGTCGGGTCTTGCGACTCCTACCCAACGCCACTTTGACGCTCTGCGTCACGTTGGTGCTCTGGAATCTCTGCCTGCCCCCCAATGCCGCCATTCAGCCGGGGCTGCACGGCCTCTTCACGCTGGCCAACCTCTCCAATGTGTTCGTGTGGAAACACCTCGGGAGCTACTGGGGCGATGCTGCGGAAAGTGCTCCGCTGACCCACTTCTGGAGCCTGGGTATTGAGGAGCAATTCTACCTCTTCTTTCCTGCCTTTCTCTTCCTGCTGCATCGCAAACGCTGGGTGAACTTGGGCAGCCTCGCGGTTCCCACCATCCTGAGCCTTGCCCTGTGGATCCACGGTTCGCGGCACCATCCGTCGGGCACCTTCTACCTGTTGCCCACCCGCGCCTGGGAGCTCCTGCTGGGTGCGGCCGCGGCGCACTGGGCAAGATCGTCGCCCGGCGCCCGGCGACTGCCACGGGCCACCGGTTGGATCGGCCTGGCCCTTGTCCTCGGCAGCCTGGTGGCGGTGCCCCATGCCGATTCGTCGCTGGGGGCCATGGCCCTGATCCCCACCGTGGGCACGGCTGGTGTGCTGGTCAGCCTCCGAGACCCCACCCATTCTCTGACCCGGGTGCTGTCGTGGCCAGCAATGGTCGGACTGGGCCTGATGTCCTACTCGCTCTACCTCTGGCATTGGCCGCTGATCGTGCTGGGCCGACTCCTGGCCAACTACCGCAACCTACCGGAGACCACCGGCGCCGTGGCCGGAGGCATTCTGAGCGTGGGAGCGGCCTATGCGGCTTATCGCTGGGTCGAAAAGCCCTTGCGGGATTCCAGCCGAAGCCGCCCGAGGCGCCTGGCCTGGCTCGGCGGTGGAATGGCCCTCACGACGATTCTCTGCATGCTGTCCTGGCGTCGGCATTCCGAGGTGGATCCGGACCAGCGCTTCGAGCCCATGACTTTCTCGGGCCGCCTCTACGATTGCTCGACGCCGCAGGATCCCCGCTGGAGCGAGTCCCCACGCTACTGGGGTTGCCGTATCCCGGTCGCCCCGGCCGACCGGCCTCCGGAACCGTGGCGCACGGGTGAGCTGCGGACTTCGGGAGATTCGGCCACGCCCCGGGTCGTGGTTTTCGGCAGCTCCCACGCGCTGATGTACTCGAAGGTGATCGATGACTTGTGCCGCGAACGCCAGATGCCGGTTGCTTTCCTGAGCGCAGGCAATGGCATCCCAGCCCTGTTTGTGAATGAGGGCAGCCCGCTTTTCCCGGGACGCGACGACGGGGCCGCCTTCGATGATGCCCGACGACGCTATCTCCGCGAATGGCGGCCAGAAACGCTCCTGGTCATCGATCGATGGGATGCCTGGTCGGGCAAGGATTTGGAGCGAGATCTCGGCGCATTCTTGGAGGAGGTTTGTCCCCTGGCCCGGACCGTGGTCTTGGTGACCCAGGTCCCCGTACTGAGGGTGGGCGAGAATGAGAACATTCGAGGGTGGGTCCATTGGCGGCGCGGAACGGACTCAGCGCTGCCGCGCATCCTGCCCGATGCCCGGGAACCCTACCGCCGGGAGAGCGTGCGAATCTTGCAGCGCCTGCAAGAACGCTTCCCGAACCTCCGGATCGTGGACAGCGCCTCCCGTTTCTACCGGGAAGACGGATCAGTCCGCTATGCCGAGGGACGCCGATTCTTCTACACCGACGACGACCACCTCAATGACACCGGGGCCGCGGAGATATCCGATCTGCTGCAACAGTCGCTCCCGGCGCGCTGAGGCATGCTCAAACCGGCTCAAGGCCGCTGGACTCGACGGGATTGGACCGTGGGTTTTGTTCAACTCCCATCACACCACCGACGACGGACCCGTCAGCAAGGTCAAGGAGCGAGGGATCACCTCGAAACGCACCGGGCTAGTACCCAGAAGTTCGCCATCCAACGCCAGAGGCTGGGGCGGATCTGCAGACACCTCCAACCAATGCCCTCGAAAGAACCGAACTTGCCGGTGATGGACATGGGTGCCGCGCAGCAGACGCAGGAATTGAAGGGCCAGATCGAAGCGACCCACCGCCTCGATCAAGGTCAACTCCAGCACCCCGTCGGTCATCGAGGCTCCTGGTCCGATACGCATCAACCCACCGCCGGCGAAGGGAGCATTGCCGACCACGACCGCCACCGCATGGGAGAGCACTTGCTCTCCCTGCTCCGAGCGAACGCGAAGAACGGGCGGTTGGAACGAGAACAGCGCCCGGAAAAAACCCGCCGAGTAGCACCAACGGGGGCCAAACCATTTCACGGTCGCCGGAGTGGTCTTGCGGAGCAGTTCGCCGACAAAACCCACCCCGCCAAAGAGAATGGAGTGCCGGACCCGCTCGCTCGATTCGAGCGCTGAGGCCGCGGAATCCGCTCCCACTGGAGGATTCTGGCGCCACGTGACCCGGATCGTGTCAAGGGTCACCGGCTTGGGCTCCAAAATGGCCTGGATGGCGGCTAGGTCGAGATCTCCGGTCGCAGCACCCGCCGCGGCTCCACCCACCAAACCGGCCAATTGGGCAATGTCATTGCCGCGACCGAACGGGGCCACCGCGAGTGGGGCTTGTGAGCCTCCGGCAATCAGCCCACTGGCCACCTCATGCACCGTTCCATCGCCCCCGGCGGCGATCACCCATTCGAATCTGGCCGCGTCGGTCCGCGCCAACTCCAACGCATGCCCCGGGTATTCGGTGACCCGAATTTCGCAGGTGACGCCTCCCTCCGCCAAACGAGCCACGAAACGTTCCAAACGCTGCGCCTGCTCCCGGGAAGAAGCCGAGGCCGGGTTGCGGATTAGCAAAGCTCTGCGAGGCGCGGTGCTCATGGGATGAGCCGAGAGCCTGTCTGAATCAGCGCCGCACCCAAGTGGCGTGTCGAGTGGGAATGCCCTCGGCATTGAACTCCCGCTCAAAGTCCGTCTTCACCGCCAACAAGCCCTCAGGTTCCTGGCCGGGGAGGAAGTGTTCCGAGGCTCCATTGAAGACCTCCAGCATTTGCTCGAAGTACGACGTGTCATCGGTGCGGCAATGGAATCGCCCCCCAGACATGAGGCTTTGGGCGGCCAGCGCGGCGAAGGCGGGGTTGATCAGGCGGCGGCGGTGATGCCGCTTCTTGGGCCAGGGATCGGGAAAATACACATGGATGGCCGACAAGGAGGCCGGGGCGATCATCCAGTCCATGAGATAGGTCGCCTCCATGCGCAGGCCGCGAAGGTTCTTCAATCCCTGACGCCGGCCCTTCCGGTCGATTTTCCGCAGCCGACCAAACAGTCGTTCGACACCCAAGAAATTCACCTCCGGGTGAGCCGCCGAATACTGGAGCAGGAAGGAGCCATCCCCCGCACCCAACTCCAGTTCGACCGGAGCGGTGTTGCCGAAGAGCGCGGCAAAATCGAGCCGACTCAGGATGTCGGGCCGGATGAGGATCGTATCGGGAAAGAGATCAGACGCCATGACGACGAGCGAAGGTTAGGGACCTTTAGTCCAACGAGGAAGGGTTGTATTGAGAAGCCAGAGAGCCAGTCTCGAACTCTCCGCCGACCGGGCTATCGGCGATTCAGCCCCCCACTGCACCCCACGCCTCCCGCGGCGCCTTCTTGGAAAACCCCTCGGATGCTGCGGCTCTGGGTTGCCTTCCTGGAGCATTCGCCGAAACTTGGCGTCATGATCCGCATCGCACTCTTGGCCATGGCCATTGCCATCGGTGCCGAAGGTCTTGGCATCCTTCGCGCCGCTACAGGGAGTTCTTGGCCGATGTTCCGGGGCGATCCGGCCCAGAGCGGGGTCAGCCCGGCGCGCATCCCGGAGGCACCGGTACTCAAATGGCGTTTCAAGACCGGCGGCGCGGTCAGTGCCACCGCCGCCATCGTCGATGGCGCGGTCTTCATCGGATCGGCCGATTCGAATGTCCTCTGTCTTTCCCTCTCCGACGGCGGCAAGCGCTGGTCCTTCCAGACCGGGGGGGCGGTGGAGGCGTCACCCCTGGTCCTCGACGGGCGCGTCTTCATCGGTGACACCCTGACCAACTTCTTCGCCCTCGACGCCAAGACCGGGACCAAACTCTGGAGCCGCGGCTTCGAAGACAAGATCAAGAGCAGCGCCAATTGGGTCATCGGCACCAACGGAACCTCCACCAACATCCTCGTCGGGGGCTACGACTTCCGGCTCTACAGCCTCGAGGCCAGCACCGGGAAATCGAACTGGGTCTACGAGACGGGCAATTACATCAATGGCTCGCCGGCCATTTCCCGCGGACGGACCGCCTTCGGCGGCTGCGACGCCATCGTCCATGTGGTCGATGTGGTCGGCGGCAAGAAATTGCGGGAGATCGAGGCCGGAGCCTACATTGCGGCCTCCGGGGCCATGGAGGGCAACCTGCTTTACGTCGGCCACTACGAAAACGAATTGCTCTGCGTCGATGTCGAAGAGGGGAAGATCCTTTGGAAGTACCGCGACCGGGCCTTCCCCTTCATGTCCTCGCCGGCGGTGACCACTGACCGCGTATTGATCGGCAGCCGCGACAAACGCCTCCACTGCATCCAACGGACCGACGGTAAGCCGCTCTGGACCTTCCAGACCCGGGGCAAGGTGGAGAGTTCGCCCGTGGTGGCGGGCGACCGCGTCATCGTCGGGTCCGACGACGGACGGCTCTACATCGTCTCGCTGGCCGACGGCCGGGAGCGCTGGAATTACGAACTGGGGCAACCCGTGCAAAGTTCCCCGGCCGTGGTCGACGGACACATCGTCATCGGCTGCGATGATGGCTTTGTGTACTGCTTCGCCGCTCCCCGTTGACAGGCGGCTGGCTGGTCGCCCTCATCACAGCTCTCCCGGAAAAGATCCTCAGGCTACCCCTCACCGATGTCGATGTCCCCCCAAGACCTCACCCCGAATGCGAACCTGTCGCCGGCCGAGGAACACTTCGAGGGCATGCGCAAACGCGTCGGCTGGTACCTGGCTCCAGTGGTCTTGGTCGTTCTGTGGTGGATTCCCTTGCCGGGACT
The DNA here is from genome assembly GCA_945883815.1 of Akkermansia muciniphila. GTDB lineage: Bacteria > Verrucomicrobiota > Verrucomicrobiia > Limisphaerales > UBA9464 > SXXZ01. Next base: position 8,763 of record CAMCYJ010000007.1, read on the forward strand.
TACCGAGCCGGCTCGACACCTCTTCGCCATCGTCGGCATGGCACTGACCCTTTGGATGACCGAGGCCATTCCTCTGGCGGCCACGGCGCTCTTGGCTCCGTCCCTGTGCGTGGTGGCCGGACTGGGCTCAGCCCGGGATGTGTTCAAACCCTTCGCCGACCCGGTCATCTTCCTGTTCATGGGTAGCTTCATGATGGGCGAGGCGATGCTCAAACACGGCCTCAATCGACGTTTCGCCTTCACGCTGCTGGCCATGCCCTGGGTCGGATCCAGTCCCGCACGCCTGTACGCCGCCTTCGCCGGCATCACGGCACTGATTTCCATGTGGGTCTCCAACGCGGCCACGACGGCCATGATGCTGCCCATCGGCCTGTCCATTCTGGCCGAATTGGGCTCTCGCCAAGGAGTGGCCAATTATCGGGCCACGCCCTTTGCCGCCGGCCTGATGCTCATCACCGCCTTCGCGGCCTCAGTCGGGGGCTTGGCCACACCTATCGGCACCCCTCCGAACCTCATCGGAATCGGAGCCATCGAGCGGCTCTTGGGCTACAAGGTCACTTTCTTCCAGTGGATGCGCCTGGGGCTTCCCATTGCGATCTTGCTGGCAGGTTTTCTGGTCTGGCGTTTCAGCCGGCATTGCCCGGTTCCGGCAGTGTCCCTATCTGCCAACCGCCATTGGCTTGAGACAGAGCGGGCCAGGCTGGGCCGTTGGACCCGGGGTCAGTTGAACGTGGTGGCCGTGTTCTTGGGGGCGGTGGCCTTGTGGATCTTGCCCGGGCTCATCGCAGCTTTGGACGACCGGGGATCGGCGAGTCCGGCCTATGTGTGGATCAGTGCCCACGCTCCAGAGAGCATCATCGGCCTTCTCGCGGCTTCGGCGCTGTTCTTCCTGCCCACCAACGCTCAAGGGCAATCCTTCACCCTGGAGTGGCGGGACGCCGCCGCCATCGATTGGGGAACCATCCTGCTCTTTGCCGGAGGCATGAGCTTGGGCGAATTGATGTTTTCCACCGGCTTGGCCCACTGGATCGGTGCGGGCTTGGCCACGCTGTTCCACAGCCATTCGGTAGTCGGCCTGACCGTTCTTTTCACCGGAGTCGGCATCCTCGTGAGTGAAACCACCACCAACACCGCCTCAGCCACCATGGTGGTGCCCATTGCCATCGCGGTGTCGCAGGCGGCGGGTGTGGATCCCCTCAAGCCCGCCCTGGCCACTTGCCTGGGCTGCTCGATGGGTTTCTTGTTGCCGGTTTCCACGGGCCCCAATGCGATGGCGTACGGGACGGGCTGCATCCCCTTGAAGACCATGATGCGCCACGGGCTCTGGCTTGATGCCGTCGGCTGGGTGGTGATCGTCGGAACCGTTTTGCTATTGGGGCCATCATTGCCTCCAAAACCTTGATCGACGCCTGATCGCGCGCCAGCCCGCCTCAGGCCGAGTTTCTGCACTGCCTCCCTGCCCTTTTTCACCCGACTGCTCAAAAAGAACCACACTTGGGTTCCAACTCGAAAACGCCGAGCGGAAACCACGCGGGATTTTACCAGCAATTCCGCGGTTTTGGTCCGACAAAACGGCCCAGTAATGCGGGTGGCATCCCCGCTGCTTCCGGGACTCCGGAGCCGGAATGGTCGACGCTCAGGACATGAACCTCCTGCGAGTTGGGCCGAATTCTCCGGCAGCGCATCAACAACATGAAGGGGTGCTCCAGAGCATTCCTTCGGTAACCGGAAACAACACACACATGAAGAAAATCGAAGCAGTGATAAAACCCTTCAAACTTGAGGAGGTCAAAGACGCCCTCCACGAGGTGGGTATCGAGGGAATGACCGTCTCCGAGGTCAAGGGCTTTGGTCGCCAGAAAGGGCACACCGAAATTTACCGCGGCAGCGAGTACACCGTTGATTTCCTGCCCAAGATCAAGATCGAGCTGGTGGTGTCGGATGCCAAGGTGAACGAGGCCACCGGAGCCATCATCAAGGCCGCCAAGACCGGCAAGATCGGCGATGGCAAGATCTTCGTTTCCGAGGTCACCGAGGCCATCCGGATCCGCACCGAAGAGAAAGGTGACAGCGCGGTTTGAGCCTGAGGCGGACCATTCACACCCGGACCCACCCCCACCTGCACCCAAAACCTATGAAAACGTTTTTCCAAAAGTTTTTCCTGACCCTGACCTGTGCACTGCTGTCGTTTGCAGCAGTCGACACCCGCGCCGCCGACCCCAGCGTCGAAGAGCGCTTGGCCGACTTGGAGGCGTACGTCAACAACGCCGCCCGCGCCACCGCTGGCAATACCAACGTCACGAGCAAGATCGCCGGCCCTGGCCCTGGCCATAACGCATGGCAAATGACCTCCACCGCTCTGGTGCTGTTCATGACCCTGCCTGGCTTGGCCTTGTTTTACGGTGGGCTAGTCCGCAAAAAGAACGTCCTTTCGGTGTTGGCCCAGTGCATGGGCATCGCTGGACTGGTGACCATCTTGTGGTGGGCCATTGGTTACAGCTTGTCGTTCGGGGCGGGCAACGCCTTCATCGGTGATGCGGCGTACGCGATGTTCAAGGGCGTCGAGCCCGGTGCCGTGGGAGCTGGCTACTACTGGATCAGCGATTCCATGTGGGCCATGTTCCAGCTGACCTTCGCCATCATCACTCCGGCCTTGATCATCGGAGCCATCGCCGAGCGCATGAAGTTCAGCGCCGTGCTCCTCTTCGTGACCATCTGGATGTTCGCGGTCTACTTCCCGTTCGCTCACATGGTCTGGTCCACCACCGGCCTGATGTGCGGACCGCTCAACAAGGACGCTGCCATCAAGGCGCTGGATTTCGCTGGCGGCACCGTGGTCCACATGACCTCCGGTTGGAGCGCGTTGGTCCTCTGCATTATCCTCGGCAAGCGCAAGAACTACGGTCGTGAGCCGATGACCCCGCACTCGATGACCTTGTGCATGGTCGGCACGGGCATGCTCTGGGTCGGCTGGTACGGCTTCAATGCGGGTTCCGCACTCGGCGCCGACGCCATCGCCTCCAACGCCTTCACCACCACCACCTTGGCCGCCGCCACCGCCGGTTTCGTCTGGCCCATGATCGAGTGGATCACCCGCGGCAAGCCCAGCGTCCTCGGATTCTGCTCGGGCATCGTCGCTGGTCTGGTTGTTGTCACTCCGGCCTGCGGCTTCGTCACCCCGACCTCCGCGGTCATCATCGGCGTCCTGGCCGGCATCGTGCCCTACCTGGCCTGCTCCTACCTCAAGAAGTTGATCGGTTATGATGATGCTCTGGACACCTTCGGCGTGCACGGCGTCGGCGGCACCTTGGGAGCCATACTCACCGGCATCATGGCTGACGAAAAGGCCAACTCGGTGGTTGGAGGCCTGAAGGAAGGTCTGCTCGGTGCCCAGCTCAAGGCGGTCCTCCTGACCATCGTTTGGAGCGTCGTGGCCACGGCCATCATCGCCTACATTGTGAAGGCGGTCGTCGGACTCCGCCCGACCGAGGAAGTCGAAGTCAACGGGCTCGACCTCGCCGAACACGGCGAAGAGGGCTATCACGGCTGATCCTTCGGGCAACCCGATTATCCTCTCAGGCCGCACCGGGAAATCGGTGCGGCCTTTTGCTGTTCCGACCGCGGATGGACCCACGGAATCTGCAGGACTCCTACCACTAGGGTCAGGCGCCTCCTACTTCGATCACCAAGGCCGTGGTATTGTCCCGACCACTGGCCGCCACGGATGCTTCGACCAAGCGCTGCCCCAGTCTTTCCTGCGTTCCAGCCACACCGGCTGACCCGAGCAGGTCCAGGAGATGCGCATCATACAAGCCGTCGACCAAACCGTCGGAGCAAATCAGGAATCGATCCCCCGCAGAATAGGCTATAGAGCCAATCTGAGGATCCACGAACTGATTACCGCCACCCAATGCCTTCTGAAGCACATTCCTTCTCGGGTGGGTTCTGGCCTCGCGCTCGTTGATCTTCCCCTGCCGGTGCAGCCAGCCCACGTGGGTGTCGTCTTCAGTGAGTTGGCGGATGCCTCCGGCGGCAGGCAGGTGGTAGATCCGACTGTCGCCGACATGGGCAAAGTGCAGAAGTCCCGGGGCAAACCAACACAAGCTCAGGGTCGTCTCCATGCCATGGCACTCCTCATAGCTTCGCCCCAGGTAGACCAAGGCCTTGTGAATTTCCCGAAAGAGCGCCTGCAAAAGCACCCCGGCTGAATCGGCCTCTGAATGCCCCGATGCCGTGCGGAACCCCTTCGGCAGAATCTGGGGAACCTTTTCAACGGCGATCCGACTGGCAAATTCCCCCGCTTGCGCGCCCCCCATCCCATCGCTGACGGCAAAGACGAAATCGGCCGTCTGGAGCGTCGATTGTCCTTCCTTGCCCAAACGTTCCAGCTCTTGCCGGTTGAACCGCAACCCCACGAAGGAATCCTCGTTATTCGCACGAACCTTCCCTCGGTCGGAACAACCGGACCAATGCAGGCGGAAGTGGGCGATATCGCGGGCCATGGCATTCATTGATGAGACCTCAGGGGATGGTGATGCCGATCAGTTCAGCAAGGTCGCAAATTCGAAATCAATGATGCAAAATCGACCGTCGGATCTCCGGTAGGTGACATTGCGAATATCCTGGTCGTCGTGCCGGACGCCATAGGTCTCCAGTTCAGCAAAAAGGCTTCGAAGCCGCTCAGCATCCAAGTGTTCGACCCGTTGCCCACAATTGGTCGTGACGATCTGAGGAAGGGTCGAGGTTTCAGCGATCAGTCGAGGCACGAAGGGGCACCCTCGCGCTTCCAGGAATTTCAGCACTTTCACCTCGGTTTCGAATCGCATGGCGGCATCGGGCCCATGATAGGTCTTGATCACCCGCCCATCAAAGCTTAGGTGGACCGTGGACCGCAGTGTGTCTTTGACCTTCAGCATGAGCGTTGAAGAACTCTAGCCGGCCAACGCTCATCCAGCCAGCGAGGAAGCCGAAGACGAATCCATCCACGCACCCAACAGTGCCCCCTCCTGTTCTGAATTCTTCAACAACCGGGCCGATGGATTGGTTGTTTTTATTCACCCAGACCAACAACAAACATCCGTCTATCGGTCTTCGCGCAAAATTTGTAGGCGAGCACGCTCGCTGAGTTTATTGTTTTCTGCAGAAACGTCCCATTTCCCCAGGCGGGAAGTGCAGTGAACGAATCATGGCACCTGCCCTGCTTCATGAATTCGCTGCATCGGGACGATTCGTTGCAGTCACTACCATTTACATCCATGGCTAAATACAAATTGGAATACATCTGGCTCGATGGTTACCAGCCAGTCCCCAACCTCCGCGGCAAAACCCAGATCAAAGAGTTCGAAAGCTTTCCGAAGCTGGCAGAATTGCCCCTCTGGAACTTCGACGGCAGTTCCACCCGTCAGGCCGAGGGACGTAGCTCCGACTGTGTTCTCAAGCCGGTGGCCGTTTATCCCGACAGCACCCGCAAGAACGGGGCATTGGTGATGTGCGAAGTGATGATGCCCGATGGCGTGACCCCTCACCCCTCGAACACCCGCGCGACGATCCTCGATGACCCCGGCGCCTGGTTCGGCTTCGAGCAAGAATACTTCCTGTACCGGGATGGACGCCCGTTGGGTTTCCCGGCCGGTGCCGACAATTTCCCGTTCCCCCAGGGCGAGTACTACACCGGCGTTGGCTACAAGGCCGTCGGTGACGTCGCACGCGAAATCGTCGAGGAGCACCTCGAACAGTGCCTCGATGCCGGTATCAACCACGAGGGCATCAACGCCGAAGTGGCCAAGGGCCAGTGGGAGTTCCAGATCTTTGGCAAGGGCTCCAAGACCGCAGCTGATCAGGTCTGGATCGCCCGTTACATGCTCATGCGCCTGTGTGAGAAGTACGGCGTCGACGTGAACTGGCACTGCAAGCCCCTGGGCAAGGACGTGGATTGGAACGGTTCGGGCATGCACTCGAACTTCTCCACCACCTACATGCGCGAGACGGGCGGCCAAGCTTACTTCGAGGCCCTCATGGCTGCGTTCGACAAGTACAAGAACGAGCACATCGCCGTTTACGGCCCCGACAACCACCTGCGCCTGACCGGTTTGCACGAGACCCAGTCCATCGATAAGTTCAGCTACGGCGTGGCCAACCGCGGCGCCTCGATCCGCGTCCCTCACAGCTTCGTCAACAACGGCTACAAGGGCTACGTCGAAGACCGTCGTCCGAACTCCCAGGGCGACCCGTACGCGATCGCCAGCCGCATCCTCCAGACGATCGCCACGGTCCCCACTCCGTGATGGACCGAGGCGTCTGAGCGCGCCGCCTGAAATGACTCTGACAAACCCGGGCGATTGCCCGGGTTTTTTCTTTCTCGGAAGCGGCGCTGAAAACCGCCAATAAAAAACACCCAATGCGTCAGAATCACGCAGCCCACGCAGAGGTATTCTGCGAAAGTCGCCAAAAGACCAATGAAACGACTGTTTTGGGTGGATGGCACCTCCTGAGCTTAAAATGGGACAAATGGCGTTGACACCCTAGGTTGACTGCCTAGAGTCGCCGCCACCTTAAGCCTTTAACTTCACACTACAATCCTATGAATCGTCTCCGCAAACAACGTCTCGGCGCCTTCACGCTGATCGAGTTGCTCGTCGTTATCGCCATCATCGCGATTCTGGCCGGCATGCTCTTGCCTGCTCTGGCCAAGGCAAAGTCCCGCGCCAACCGCATCTCCTGCGTTAACAACCTCAAGAACATCGGTCTGGCCTTCCGCACCTTCGCGGTGGACTTCGGTGGTGCTTATCCCTGGCAGGTCAGTCCCGATCAGGGGGGTGTCGCGCTCGTCAACGCCTCCGTGGCCGGCACCGTAGCCACCGCCATCTCGAACAACGTCACCGCCGCCTTCGCGGCCGTGTCGAACGAGTTGAGCACCCCGAAGATCGTCTGGTGCCCGTCCGACGGCAGCCGCTTCACCGCCTCCAACACCTGGGTGGGCGTGCAGCGCTTGGCCTTCGCCAACAACCAAAAGGTTCCGAGCTACTTCCTCGGCACCACCGCCACTGAAGAGCAGCCCCAGAGCATCTTGGGCGGCGACCGCAATATCACCAACGGATTGACCGAGGCAGCACTGGCTGGTAAGCACGTCATCTTCGCGACCCCCGACGCCAATGGGGCTATCGCCGTCGCGACCCTGAACAAGATCGGCTACACCAGCTCGATCCACCAGAACGCCGGCAACATCCTCTTGGGCGACGGCTCCGTGCAGCAGGTTTCCTCGGGCCGCGTCCGCGATCAGATCCGCGACGCCGCCGCCAACTCCGGCGCGCAGAACTTCATCTTCCCGGCTGCTGGCAACTAAGTTGTCTACATCGGATTTAGCCCTTCTGGGCTGAACACACAAAAGGCACCCCGACAGGGGTGCCTTTTTGTTTTACCGATGTGGTTTTCCCCAAAGTACTTTTCCCGCTCGAGTTTTCTCGATCGGGCTCTCGGGCCAGTGCCCGAGGACATTCTGGAAGCTAAGAGATCATCGCAATCGAATCGCCCAGCAATGTCTCAGCGAGAAATTGACCGCTTGTGAGAGCGGTCGAAAGACAGGCAAACGAGCGCTTGCGAAGCTCACTTTGCGACATACCCGGTCGGCATGAGTCCACACCATTACCGCCTCAGTTGTTCGTCTGAGCCAACGATTTCTGTTGGATCGGCACAACCTAGGACCCCGCCAGATCGTTCAGGATCTCATCGAGCCTCCGTCTAGGGCGAAACCCCGTAAGACGCTCCAGCAACTTCAAGCTGGGCCTGCGGTGACGCATGTCCTCAAAACCCGGACCGAAAACGGTCTCATAGGCAACCAACTCCACCTGAGATGCCGAACGCATCACCCGGATCACCTGCTCTGCCAGTTCCCGGATCTCCACCGGTTGATCGTTGCCCACGTTCACCACCTGACCCACAGCCTCCGGGGAATGCATCAAACGAATGACCGCTTCAACGGAATCGGCAACATGGCAGAAACATCGGGACTGACGGCCGTCGCCGTAGACCTGCACCGGTCGACCCGCTCGGGCCGCGTCCACAAAGCGCGGAATGACCATGCCGTAGGCTCCGGTTTGTCGTGGACCCACGGTGTTGAAGAAACGCACAACGCGCACCGGCAGCCCACGCTCGCGATGATAGGCCATCGCCAAAAACTCATCCATCAACTTGGAGCAGGCATAACTCCAGCGCCCCAAAGTCGATGGCCCGATGAGCAGGTCGTCGGTTTCCGAAAACTCCGGCTGGGAACTCTTTCCGTAGACCTCCGAAGTCGAGGCCAGCAAGACAGGCGTCCGGCTCTTGGAAGCCGCTGCCAGCACGACCTCAGTTTCTCCCAAATTGGTTTCGATCGTTTGAATGGGCGACCGCATCACCTGTTCCACGCCTACGACCGCCGCAAGATGAACCACCATCGCGGCATCGGCCACGAGTGATTCCAAGTCTTGGCATTCCGACACCTTACAGGCGCGGAAACTGAACCGGGGATTCCTCTCGGCCGACGTCAGATTGGAACGGGAACCCGTGGACAAATCATCCACGACGATCACCTGCTCTCCCGCCTCCAGCAGACGGTCGGTCAAGTGCGATCCGATGAAGCCCGCGCCACCGGTCACCACGATGGGTTTACCATGCACCCCGCCAGCTTGCCGGGAAGCCGGATGGAAATGAAGCACTCAGACAAACCCGCAATGCGAACATGACGGGACAATCCCGTTGACACCCCGAAACCCGATTCCTAGCGTTTGGAAGTAAATCCTATGTCCGAAACCACGCCTCCGGTCAACCCGCCCGCCGCTGCCGAACCCCAAAATCCGGCCGAGGCGTCCGCCCAGAAGAAGCAGACGGTTCGCATCAGCCTGCCACCGAAGCCCGCTGGCGGCCCGTCGATCCGTGTGCCTGTCGCTGCGGCTCCGGCTCCCGCCCCGGTGTCTGCCCCCGCTTCGCCGGCTGTGCCCGCTCCCGCTGCAGCCGTTGCTGCTGCTCCTGCGGCGTCCCACTCGGCTGCTCCGGCTGCCAAACCCGCCGCGCCTGCGGCCCCGGCTGCGAAGCCCGCAGCCCCGGTCAGCCGCCCGGCTGCCAAACCCGCCAGCATCAGTGGCCTCGACATGGGATTGGCCTTCGCCGCGATGGTCCTCGGCATTGCCGCCGTCGCCGTGCAATTCTTCGTTGCGAACTGAGTTCCTTAGGCTTTCTTCATCTCCTTATGGCTGCTGCCAACATCATCACTGCGACCACCGAGAACTTCCCCACCGAGATCATTGGGTCCGGACAACCCGTGCTGGTGGATTTTTGGGCCGAGTGGTGTGGCCCTTGCAAGATGCTCGGTCCGGTTCTCGACGAGCTGGCCACCGAATACGCCGGCAAGGCCAAGATCGCCAAGGTCAACATCGACGACTATCAGGACTTGGCCGGTCAGTTCGGCATCCGCTCCATCCCCACCCTGTTGCTCTTCAAGGGCGGTCAGGTGGTCGAACAGTCCGTGGGCCTTAAGTCCAAGAAGGATCTCAAGGCCAGCCTCGACCGAGCCATCGCCGGTTGATCTGTCTCCAATCCCAACGTTTTTGCAAAAACCGCCCGGCAAACCCGGGCGGTTTTTTCTTGGGTTACCCCCGGCCGCATATTTCTGGGAACGGGGGACGACAACCCTGATGCCATGCTAGGATCTGCGCCAATCAGATCGGACCATTGTCAATGAGGCGTGTCTTGCCGACGAAGACCGCCAAAACGATGCGATACCCTCGGCGGACCGAGTCCACGGGCCGCAAGGTGTCCGGATCAACGAAGGCGACGTAGTCGAGGCGCGCGGCCGGACACTCGGCCACCAAGGATTCCACTCCCTGGCGGAGCCGGGCTGATGGAATCCCCTGCGCACATCGCCGGACCTCCTGGCGGACCCATTGCTGGGAACGCCACAAGACCGCGGCTTGCGCTCGCTCCTCGGGTTGCAGGTAGCGGTTGCGCGAACTCATCGCCAGCCCGTCCGATTCCCGCGTGGTCGGTGCCACCACGATCCGGATCGGGAACTGGAGGTCTTTCACCATGCGCCGAATCACGGCCGCCTGCTGCCAGTCCTTGGCCCCAAAGACCGAAACCTCGGGCAAGACGCAGTTGAAGAGCTTGGCCACCACGGTGGTCACGCCCCGGAAATGGGTGGGACGCGAATCCCCCTCCAGACCCTGCGTCAACCCCTCCTCCACGACATAGGTGGAGTAATTCCCGTCGTCGCGCCCCGCATACATGTCGCTGTCTTTCGGTGCAAAGATCACGTCTACCCCGGCCTCACGGCACAACTTGGAATCCCGGGCGAAGTCTCTGGGGTACTTGGCCAAATCTTCCGTCGGTGCGAACTGGGTGGGGTTCACATAAATGCTCACCACCACCAACCCATCGGGCCCGACCCGCCGCCGCGCCTCATGCACCAGACTCAAGTGACCAGCATGCAGATAACCCATGGTCGGCACAAAACCGACTCGGAGGCCTCGGCTCCGCCACTGCAGCGCCTGACGCTGCATGGCCTTGGGCGATCGGATGATTCGCATGCCGAAAGCCTGCGCGCGACTGGGCGAAGTTCAAGCCCTCGGCGATCCAGGTCGGCGATCCAAGTCCTGGGCGCCTCCACGCTGTCCGGATTCCCGACCTTCTCGAACTCTTGTCGCGGCAGGACATCGGCCTATGATCCACCTCCGACATGACTCTGGAGTTCCTCAAGATGAGCGGGGCCGGCAACGACTTCATCCTGCTCGACAACCGCAATGCCCGCATCGTGCTGACTCCGGAGCAGGTGGCCAAATTGTGCCACCGGCAGTTCGGCATCGGGGCCGACGGTTTGATGCTCCTGGTGCCCAGCCTCACCGGCAAGGCCGACTGGGCCTGGCGCTTCTACAACTCCGACGGATCCGATGCGGCCATGTGCGGCAACGGTGCCCGCTGCTTCGCGCGGTACATCCAACGCACCACGGGTTGGACCAAGCCCACGGTGACCTTCGAGACCGCCGCCGGTGTGATCACCGCCGAGTTCCAGGGAGAGCGGGTGACCATCAACCTCACGGCTCCGCACGACTTCCGCTTGTCGGAAAAAGTCACGACGCAAGCCGGAGTCTTGGAGGTGAGTTCCATCAACACCGGCGTGCCGCATGCCGTGGTCTTCGTGGAAGACGCCGACAAAGCCATGGTGCAGCCCTTGGGTTCGGAACTGCGCTGGCACGACCATTTTAAACCGCGGGGAACGAACGTGAATTTCGCACAAGTCCAAGGCCCCAACCAACTCCGCGTGCGAACCTATGAGCGCGGCGTCGAAGGAGAGACTCTGGCCTGCGGCACGGGTGTGACGGCCAGCGCTCTGGTCGCCTCCCGATTGCACGGCTTCACCTCACCGATCCGCATCCAAGTCCAAAGCGGTGACGAGTTGAGCGTTTCCTTCCAATCCGACGGCCAGGGAGGGTTCAGCGACGTCCGACTGGGCGGACCCGCCTCCTTCGTCTTCGAGGGACGGATCTTGATCTGATCCATCGGGCACCACCCCGGAATCGGCTAATGACACCCATGGCCGCACCCATGGCCGCGCCAGTGGAATGACACCCGGGTCGGCAATTACCCGAGTCCGGGTGTTGTTTTTTCCCAATTCGCAGTAGGGTCCCAACACCCGCATGAGCCTTCCGAAGAAATCCACGGCCGCACCCGCGCTGGTGGTGGGCATTTTCTTGTTCATCGTCGGGATCGCCGCGACGGCCTGGTGGTTCCACCGAGCCTCCAACGACGACTCCGAGTTCGCCGCCCACATGAATGCCGGCCGTGGCTACTACGCCGCGGGCGATGCGCGACGGGCCATCGAGGCCTTCCAAGTGGCCCTGTCGATGAACCCGTCCAATCCGGACGTTCACCTGAATCTGGCCAACGCCTTCCTCCTGGCGAGCCAACCTTCCCAAGCTCTGGTCCATGCCCGCGAGGCCCTGCAAGTCGAGCCCGGGCGCGGCGCGGCCCATTACCTGGCCGGCTGCGCGCATCTCCGCATGGGTGCCTTTTCCAACGCGGTCCAGTCTCTGACCGAGGCCAAGCAAGCCGACCGCACTCTCAATACCGTTAGTTTCCAACTGGGGCTTGCCTATGCGGGGTGGGGACGATTCCCCGATGCTGCCGAGCAGTTCGTCGAGGTGATCGAATTCGACAAGGATCACCCCTCGGCCCACTACCAACTCAGCCAAGCCTACCTGCGGCAGGGCGCCCGAGAACAGGCGGCGGCGGAGCTGGCTGAGCACCAGCGGGTCGCGGCCGGAAAGTCGCAGGCTGCTGACAACCCGACACTCTTCGAGAAATGCAAGTACACCGAGATCCTGGCCCCGTTCGCCCTCGAGCAGCCCGAATCCGACCCGGTCTCCGTCCGATTTGTGGAAGACACCGCCCGTGCTTTGGGCCCGGAAGCGGGGCGACTCAAAGGACCGTTCGGCCTGTTTGACCTGAACCGTCGGGGTTGGAACGATGTTTTGCTGACCGATGATCAAGGGAGCTTGCGACTGCTCTGGAACTCCAACGCCACCTTCACGGCCAGGTCCGAGCCGTTGACCTCTGCGATTGGAACGATTCAGGAGATCGTCGTCGGAGACTTGAACAACGACCGCTACGACGACGCAATCCTCGTGGGATCCGAAGGGTCCCAATTGCTCAAGTTCGCCACCAATGGGTTCATCACCGATGGATCGGCTTTGGGCGGGATCCGGGCCCTGAAGGGAACGGATGCCACCCTGGGAGACATCGACATCACAGGCAAACTGGCGCTGCTGGCAGTCACCTCGGAAGGCCGTCTGCGGGCCTTCACCAATTACGGCACAGCCATCTTCCGCGAACGCAAGCCAAGCCCGGGCGATGGCTTTGATGTGACCGGAGTGACTTCGGTGACCATCGAAGATTGGAACAACGATGACCTCCCGGATGTGCTGCTCACACGCCGAGGAGAACGGCCCTGGATTTTGTCCAACCAACGTCGGGACGGCCTGTCGGCCGGGGCCCAGCCCACGGATTGGCCGGTGGCCCGATGCCTGGCCGTCGGTGATTTCAACAACGACCTCCGGGCCGACGTGGCGTTGGTGACCGAAGCCGCAGTGGCCCTGTATTTCGGCGGACTCCGTGAACCCGTGCGCCTCCCGGCCAAGAAGAACGGGATCCAAAAGATTCGCGCCCTCGACTACGACAACGATGGATGGCTGGACCTCATCACCTGGGGCTCCGATGGGCTCCGTGTCTGGCGCAACCGCGGCCGCCGGGGTTTTCACGAAATGACCGAGTCGCTGGGATTGAAGAGTCTGGCGGGCTCCACCGTGCGCCACGCCGCCTTCGCCGATTTTGACCAGGACGGCGACATGGACTGCATCCTCGAGACTCAAGGGGGCGGAGTTCGGTTCTTCCGCAACGATGGGGCCAACGCCAACGGCCTGGTGAAGTTCCGGCCCATCGGAAACCGATCGAATTTCAGCGGCATCGGCCTTCGCATCGAACTCAACGCCGGCAATTGGCGAGCCCTGCGCAGCATCCAGCGCAAGCCCGTCGAGATTGGCGTGGGACGCCACAAGGACATCGAGACGGTCATCGCCCGCTGGGCCGACACGCAACCCTTGTTCGGGGTGAGCGCCCACCCGAAGCAGGTGGTCGACCTCATCGAACCCAAGAACCCCACTGGCTCCTGCCCTTATCTTTATGCCTGGGATGGCACCCGGTTCCGCTTCCTGACCGACATCCTCAGCTCCGCGCCCGTCGGACTGCCCTCGCGCCCCGGCCACAACATCGTGGCCGACCCGAGGGAATGGGTGGCCCTGGGCGGGACGACAGAGTTCGTTCCCAAGGAGGGTCGCTACACCGTGCAACTCACCGAAGAACTGCGCGAAATCCTCTACCTCGATGAAGCCAAGCTCGGATGGGTCGATATCGAGGCGAACGCCGAAGCCCACTCGACCAGCAAGCTGGTGCCCGGACCACCGTTCCCGCGTCACGAATTGCGGATTCTTTCGGGCCGCATCCCTCTCCGCGCCGCCCAAGCAGACAACGGCGCCGACCTGACCGCCACTCTGGACCGTGAAGACGGCCAGCGATTCTCGCCGCGCCTGCGCGCTCCTCAACTGCGGGGACTGGCCGACAGCACCTCGGTGCTGCTCGATTTCGGTCCCTTGGCAGACCAAACCGAGTTAACCCTGGCCCTGAGCGGTTGGCTGCGTTTTGGCGGCGGCATGGCCAACATCGCGGGCAGTCACGATCCAGAGTTGCCCTTCCCCTTCCCCCAACTCGAAGCGGAGACCGCCCCCAACCAATGGCAATCGCTCCAGAAGGTGGTCGTGGGCGTACCCGCTGGACGCACCAAAACCATCCTCGTGCCCTTGGGAGGCCACTTGCCGCCGGGCACCCGACGGCTCCGGCTGACCTACGCGTTTGAGCTGCACTGGGACCGCATCGCCCTGTTCCAGAACAACCGGCCGGCCGATGTGGGCACACTGCGCCCGACTTCTACGGACCTCCATTGGCATGGCTACGGAGAGTTTGCCGCCACAGGCCCCTCGGACCCGCTCACCCCCTTGCATGAGAATGTCCGTCAGCGTCCTCCGTGGCGGGTCACCCCCAGCGGTTGGGCCACCCGATACGGCTCGGTCGGTGGACTCGTCGCGGCTGAAGACAACGGCTTGGTGACGGTGGCCGCCGGCGATGAACTGACCCTGTCTTTCGACGCGGAAGCCCTGCCGAAGATTCCGTCCGGGCACCAGCGGCGCTTCTTCCTCTGGACCGTCGGCTGGAACAAAGACGCCGACTACCACGTTGCCGCCGGAGACCGCATCGAGCCCCTGCCCTGGCATGGCATGGACGACGCCCGTTACAACCGGGAAACCCGCCCGTCCTTCCCCAGCGATACGCTGCACCAGCGCTTCAACACCCGATGGGTGGGCCCGTTGAACTACGAGCGAGTGGAGGCCCGGCGAGCAGAAAATAAAACAGGCCGATGACCCCGGAAGGGCCTCGGCCTGTTGAAAACGGACTGCTGAAATCGAACGGTGTACGGATGAAGTCCGGGCAGGAATTCGGCTCAACGGTCTCGAGCCTTGATTGAAACGGCTCGGCGGATGGGCACCTCGGCGGATTTCAGGATTCGACCGCGCTCAGCTCCACGGGTTCGACCCGCACACCCTGCTTCTTCAGCCACTGGACTCCAGCGGTAATCTCGGAGGCGGCCCCTTCGACCTCCAGGCAGACGATGCCCACGACATCCGTCACGCTTGCTTGTCGGATGCTGGTCACCAACTTGAACTGGTGGCCCAGCTTCCAAATCACCGGCGCCTTGATGCGCTGAGGCGGGTAGGTCAGCCAGAAACGGGCGGAGGTCTTGTCGGAGTCTGAACTCTTTCGCAACGGCTTGGCTGCCTTGGAGGCCTTGGGAGCGCTCTTGGGAGGCAGTTTGGCTTGGGTAGGCTTGGAAGTTTTGGTGGACATGGTGCCGTTGGAAAAGTTGGGACAACCCGAGAGGATCAACCCCCGGCGATGGCCGGAATGATGCTGATCTCATCGCCGTCCTTGATGACGGTGGCCTGATTGTCGAGGAAGCGGATGTCCTCTTCATTCAGATAAATGTTAACAAAACGTCGAACCTCTCCCTTTTCGTCAATGAGTCGATCGGCAATGCCGGGGAACTGGTTCTGCAACTCGGCGATCGCACCAGCGATGGTGCCGGGGCTCACCTCAACCAATTCAACGTCGTGGGTGAGCTTGCGCAGCGGTGTAGGAATGCGGACTTGGACGGCCATAAGATCGGTTTCTAAAGTTCCAGAGAATCCGGGAATCCTGCCCGAAGGCAAGAACGCTGTCATCGCCGCCATCGCCGTCAAAGGTGCCCTCGGCCGACGTCGATGACTCGACGGTTGGGCGTTGTCAGGCAGCAATTGCCGCCGCAGGCCTCGGAGCACCATACGGAAGCTCGTCGGGAATCGGAGTGAAGCGGGAGAATGCCTCGAACATCCGGGAGAAATCCTTGTTCACATCACCCGACAAGCAGTCGGTGAGGTCATTGGCCAAATCCGGAAATTGGTCGGTGATGGTCTTGAAGCTGACGTTCGGGTCGTAGAATGCGTACACCAGCTTGCGCATGTTCTCGATACTCTGTCGGGTGACCCGACCGTATTCGGTAAAACGCTCCGGGGACACATCGCCCGCTTGCAGAGCGGCATGGATGGCATCCGCCGCGGCCACGCCCGTCTTGAGGGCGATCATCATCCCGCTGGAAAAAACGGGGTCCAGGAACCCCACGGCATCGCCCACCAGCACCAGCCCGCGGTCCGCACAGTATTCGGAACGGAACGTGTACTCGGCCGTGAGCCAGTACTGATCACAAACCTTACCGGTGGATAGGTGATCTTGGATCCACTGGTTCTGCCCGATCTCCCGTTGGAAAATCGCTTCGGGGTCCTTGAGGCCCCCACGGGTCAGGTACTTGCCATCGGCGACCACACCCACGCTCACCCGATTATTGTGCTGGGGAATATACCAGAACCAACCCTTGTCCGGAATGAAAGCCACAGTAGTGCCGCCCTCATCGATGCCGGTGTCCCGCTTGGCTCCCTCGTAATAGGTCCAGACGGCCACCTTGTTGAGCTTGGGATCGCCGCGTCGCCAAGCGTTGCGCGTGGCGGCGATGGCCTCGCGCCCCGTTGCGTCCACGGTGACCGGGCAGCGCACTTCCACCTCACCATGCTCGCGGGACTTCACTTGGACGCCATAGTAGGTGCCCACCCCGTCTTGGAGCAGCTCGGTGACTTCCGACTCTTCCCAGACGGTGACGCCGTGCTCTCGGGCATTATCGAGCATCATCTGGTCGAACTCGCTGCGCAGCACCTGCCACGACTGCGCCACCGTTTCGCGATCATACCGGTTGAAGAAATAGAACGGTTGCGAAGCCCGGCCCGAGGGGGACACAAACTGGACGGAATACTTCTTCATGAAGCCCGACTGGCGAAGCTTGGGGATCATCCCGATCCGCTCCAACGGCGGGTAGGTGAAGGGGATCATCGACTCGCCAATGTGGTAGCGGGGAAACTTCTCCCGCTCGATCACCAAAACCCTGCGACCGAGCATGGCCAGAGCGGTAGCTGTGGAGCAACCGGCGGGTCCCGCTCCAATGATCACCGAATCGTAGTTTTCCAGCTTTTTCATACGTAGACGTATTATCTCTTCCTGGGAGAGGTACTCCAGTCCGCGGGACTTGCAAGTGGCAGATTGGAGAAAGTCGCCACTCCGAGGGTGAGGCTGCCCTGAAAATGGCAGCGCCGCCGTGGAACACGGCGGCGCAGCGATCAAAAAACCCTAGAAAACCGTTATTGCTTAGGAACCTCAGACTTTTTCTTCTGTTCGGCGGCTTCCTTCTGGAGACGCTCGGCATCGGTGGACTTGATGACCTCGATCTGGGCGCCCTTCTTCAAGTCGTCGGCACTCGGCACCTTAATGATGTCGCTGGTGACGCTGCTGGGGAGCGGCGGCGCGACCTGCGGCTTCACCGACAGCAAGTCCACTTCGAAGATGAGCGTGGAATGCGGCGGAATCTTCGGCGGAGAACCGTTCTGTCCGTAGGCCAGCTCCGAAGGAATGACAAACTGATACTTCGAGCCCACCGGCATGAGCTGGAGACCCTCGGTCCACCCCTTGATGACTCGGCTCAGGCCAAAGCTGGCCGGCTGCCCGCGGGAATAGGAGCTATCGAACTCGGTACCATCGACCAGCGTGCCGCGGTAATGGACCTCCACGACATCATCGCTCTTGGCTTTGGTGCCCGCAGCCGCCTTAAGCACCTTGTACTGGAGACCACTGGCCGTGACCTGAACCCCTTCCTTGGCCTTATTGGCGGCCAAGAAAGCCTCACCCGCCACCTTGGCTTTTTCGCCGTCTTCCTTGCGCTTTTCCTCGGTCTTCTTGCGGATCTCGGTGCTGTAGTTCCGTAGGATGACATTGGCCTCACCGTCGGTGATCACCGTCGGCTTGCCGCGGAGAGCCTCCGAGAACGCCTTGATGACGATCTCGGCATCGTGCTCGTAGCTGCCGCGCGACAACTGGCGTTTAATGTCTCCGGCCAACAGCACACCCATGGCATAGCTGTGCTTTTCCAGGTCGGTGCTGAATTTGCCGGCACCGGGATCAACCGGAGCGTTGGTGGAGGGGGCAGCGCCGGGTAAAGGCGCGGGTGGGGACACCTTGACGGCGTTGTTCTGCCCCATCACAGAACCGGCCAGAACGCCGGACAACAGGAAGATCGGAAGTGTTTTCATGGTCAGCCTGCATGCTCCACCCCGTGCTCAACGACTACTTTGGGGCGGTTGTGCGACGTCGATTTACCAACCCGTTCCCTCGAAGTCGAGCAAAGGCCGCAGCGGTGGGTCCTCATGGACGGCTCACCGAGCGAGTGAAAAGGCGGACCAAGGGCTTGAGACTTGAAAGCCCGTTTCGCGGTCACTCGGTCGCTGGAATTCATTCACACCCAACGGAGCAACCTGGGGCAGCGGGAGCGGGCCGCAGCGAGCATTGAAGGCAAACACCCAATACCCCCTCGCGCACAGCGCGGAACCCCATCCTCCTGCGCCTTCCAGCGAGCTCCGGACGGTGCCTTGTAGGCCCGCAGGAGCCGGACGCCGGATCAGAAGACCCGGCCTACAGGAGGGCGCGAGCACTGGAGCCCGTGCCGGTTTGCCTTGGCCGCTGCATCGACGAAGCTCAGCGTTACCACTGATGACAGTCCGCAGGCCCATCCAAAACGGTCCGGGAATAACAATGGGGCGTCATGATCATCCGGGTCCGGCGACGTGGCTTTGTTGGCCAACCTTACTGTGCCTGTTGGCAGGCTGGCTGCCGACTCTGTCCGCTCCGGTTGAGGTCGTTCCGGGCAAGGACCGCACCTTCCGGGCTGGAGTCACCTACCTGGTTGGAGGACCGGTCCGCTTGGAGGGTTCCGTGCGCTTTGAGGCGGGCTGCGTGTTGAAATTCCTGCCAGGACGTTTGGCAGCGTTGGAGTTGGGGAAAGAAGCCCGAGTTTCATGGCTGGCAACCCCCGAGGCGCCCATCGTATTCACGGCCTCCGATGATGATTCGGTGGGAGAACCTGTGCCGGGCTCGAAGGGAAAACCCTCCTCGGGCCCCTATGCGGACGTGGCACTATTGGTGAATGGTGCACACTTGGAGTCCGGACAGTCCCGCTGGAATGACTTCCGCATCTCCCATGCCCGGGTGGCCCTGCGATGGAACAAGACAACCACCGCGCTGTGGCATTTTCAGGTGCAGCACTGCGAGGTCGGCATCGAATCGACCGACAGCACCCTGGCTCTCCGCAACGGCCTCTTCCATCGGGTGAAAGCCCCCTTCAGCGACCTCAGGTCGAGCCGGGTGAACGGCCAGCAACTCACCATCGCCCGCGCCGAAGTCCTGAACCGCAAACCCGTGGACTCCACCCTCGAACTGCTGCGCTGCATGATCGGGGAGGTGGCCGATTCCCGGGGCTACACCCATGCATCACTCGATGGAAACCCCAATTCCGTCATCCCCGACACGGTCACCGATGCCTTTGTCGAGGCTGCCGGCTCGCTGTACCTACCCCTGGGCAGCCGTCGAATCCGACCTGGGTTTGGCCACGACCTGCTGGACCCAGAATTGGCTGCGGCGCTTCCGACCATGACGGTCCTCCCCCCCGAACTGTTGCCGCCTCAGGTCACCCAGGCGCTCTACCTGAAACCCCGCGCCATCCGAAACCAAGCACTACCGGAAGCCGGGGGCATCAACCCGATCAAGCTGGGCTTCCACCATTGGCCCATCGACTACTGGGTCGAAGGCACCACCGTGAGCAATAGCACGGTGACACTGTCTGCGGCCACGGTCCTTCGCGAAGCTCCCGGCCGAGGATTCCGCTGGATCGGGTCGGGCGCTCTGAAGCGCGAGACGGAGGTACAAGCATCGACGGCCGCTCCAAAAAAACGCCCAGTCCCCAGTCGTGGCGATCGTGACAGCGACGGGCGCAGCGATCTGGAGGAATACTTCGATGGCACCGATCCGGAAGATCCCTTCTCTACCCTACCTCGCGTCCTGGCCTCCTTCGGATTTGACACCGATCGATTCGAGTCCGGGGATGGATTGCTCCCCCTGCCCGGATCCTCCGCCTCGCGCGAACCCTCCTTCGACCGCAGCGCGGCGGGATTCCATCGGACCGGGCAGGTGCTGCGTTATCCGCTGATTTGGACTCGCGATGGAGTCACTCGTACCAATCTCCAACCGAACCACGGATCGATCGCCCTCGACTACTCGCCGGACTGGTTCCATGGCGCGACCAACGACGCCCCGGGTGCCGACTGCGTCCTGATGGAAGCTCCGGGGTGGCGGGTGGTCATCGATGCCGAGGGGCGGCGATGGGGCGTCAACCGGGTTTCCGAAAACTTCCAGCAAACCCTCTGGTCGCCGCTGCCCCGATCGGCCATTCAATCCAACCCCTTCCCAGGACGAACCAACTGGACCCTGCGCTTCTCGTTCAACGCAGACACCTTCGATCACCTCCCCCGAGAATCCCACTCACGTCCGCCCAGCCAGCGCGATGACCGCAACACCTTCAGCTTGGGCAATGCCATCGACGGCCAGTCCCCGGCGCTGGGCCGATTGGATCGGGTCCTAGTCCGCAACCACCTGGTGCCCGGAACCCTCGGCCACCCCGGCCTAGCCAACGGAATCGTCCGAAGCGATCGTCGCCCACTGGAGGCCGACGACACCGAACGGATTTCCGGAGAGTCTCTAGCCTCGGGCATCCGACTCACCTTCCCACGCGACTGGGAAGGCGACGGCGATCAGGGCGGCTTTTATCCGATCGGGCGGAGGTCCTGGGGCCCCAATCCCACCATCTGGGAAATCATCGATCGCGACGCCCGAACCTCGATCTTCACCGACACGACCGCACGACCGGGGCAGACCTATGGTTACCGAGTGCTGCGCAATAGCCGGCCATCGCTGGAACTCTGCGTGGCGCATGACACCCCGCCCCCATCCGACCGAGGCCGGGCCCTCTTGCTGGTGGATGAGACCCTCGTCGAATCCCTCACCGCCAGCTTGGCCCGATACCGAGCCGACCTGATCGCCGACGGCTGGGAAGTCGTCCAGCACCGGGTGCCGCGCCACGTGGACGCCGACCCACAGGACTTTGATTGCCGTCGTTATGACGCCGAAGCCCTTCCGAAGAACCGGGCCAATTTGCTGGCCATCAAAGCGCTCATCCGCCGCGAGTATCAGGCCCATCCCGGCCGCACCCAGGTCGCTGTGCTCATTGGTCATCCCACCATTCCCCAAAGCGGCTGGGCCGCGGAAGATGGCCATGTGAATTGTGAGGATCCGGCGGGCATCCACCTGGGAGCCTGGCCGGCCGACCTCTTCTACGGCGACCTCACCGGAACCTGGACCGACACCCAATCCTTCAAGACCGGTTGCCCGGATTGCCCGCGCAGCCAATGCGTCTATTGCATTCTGGGCAACGAGGCGGGCGATGGCCGCTGGGATCAGAACGATCTCCCCCGGGAACCCGACGGCAGCCCCGGGCGCATCGAGGTGCCGCTGGGACGCATCGACTTCGCCCGGCTCTCCCACTTCGACAGCCGATTTGCCGATCTCAAGGGGAACCCCAAAAGCGCTCTCGCGGTCGAGGTCGCACTGCTGGACCGCTACTTCGACAAGGTCTGGCGTTATCGACGCGGCCTGCTCCCATTCCAAGACTCAGCCATCGGATACGCGAATGTCCTGGGCGCTCTGGTGGATCGGAATCTGGTGCACATCGCGCCTCGCTTGGGCCAGTCGGAACCCCTGCAGCCGGTGGCCTGGAATACCGACCTATTCCAGGACGGACCGTCCGTCCGCTGGGGTTTCCAGACCGACTACTCGCACTTCGGGGTCCTGGGGATGACTGGGGCGGCCAAGCCCGGCCACAGCCACTTCGCCAAGAATGTCGCCTGGAAACGGCCGGGAGATATCCCACGAGTCGCCTTCCTCTTCGCCTTCGGCTCCTTCCTCGGCCAGTGGTACAGCGGCTACGGCGAAGACTTCCTGCGGACCTGCCTCGCCGCCGAGAACTCGGTGCTGCTGGCCGGCTCCGCCTACGCCTTCGCGCCTTGGATCACCGACCGGGTTCACGCCGGGGCACCGGTCCACGCCCTGCTCACCGATTCGGCCGATCGCAATGCCTCGGTCAATGCCCGATTGACCTACTTGCTGGGGGACCCCTGCCTGCTGGAACACCCGCTCCAAGCCCCATCGGCGTTCAATTTCAAAACCCAGGCCGGCGTCACCGAACTCACCTGGACCGCCTCGCCCGAGGCCACCGGCGGATACCGAATCGATTCGGCCCCCGCCAACGACTCCGCCACGTGGACACAAGTCCAAGAACTGCCACCGGAGACCACGCGCCTCCGCCTGGAGTCCGGTGCCGGCGGCAAAACCTTCCGCCTTCGGGGGCTGGGCAGCGTGACCAACGGGTCCGGCAGGTATCGGCAATGGACCGCCCCCAGCTATGTTCAGCCCTGATACGGTCTCGGCCGCGAATTCCGGAGCCCGCGTTTCGGACTGGATAACGGTCTTGAGGAGTTGGCCCTGTACCTGCTTAGTTCGCTGTATCTACACTTTGCTTTGGACACCATGAAACTGATTTATATCGGGTGGATGCTCGGAATGGCTTTGGGGTGGCCCCGGTTGGTTGCCCAGACGCCAGACATCGTGTCCCTGACTTGGACCAACGGACGGCCGTCACTGGAGTTTCGCCTGGTCCCCTCGGTCTCCGATTACCGAGTTCGCGGCACCGGCACGCTCGGGACGCCGGGCAGCACCGTGGCCGGAAAACAGTCGGGCACCTTCTGGACCGCCGAGGCGGCCGCAGACGGTGATTCCCGCTTCTATCGCCTGGAATCCGTGCCTCTGGCCGCCGAGACAGTCCGCGCCAGCACGCTGCTCAACCGCATCGCCTATGGCCCGACACCCGACGATCTCGATCGCTTGGCCACCCTTGGCACCGACGCCTACATCGAAGAACAACTGGCGCCGGAGAAGATACTCGAAAACCTGGATGAGCCCACCGCAACCGGTCCCGTCTGGCGAAAAATCACCGTCACGGGAACCGGCTCCTCCTCCAAACTCTACGTTTATCTCAGCGGTGCGGGCGACGCCTACCTTGATGACTTCCGACTGATCGCTGGGGCCTCGGACACAGGCACCGCCCCGAACCTGATCAGCAACGGCAACTTCGAACAACCGCTGGCGGCCGCCAACTGGACCACGACCACAAATACCGCCAACTCGGCCCGCACCACGGACTTCGTGCAAGGGGGCAATGCCTCCTTCCATCTGGTCCAAGCGGCGGCCGGAAGCACCGGCACCGACGCGGTGGTTCAAACCATTCCAACAGCCCTCAATGCCTCGACGACCTACACGCTGAGTTTCTGGTACCTGACCCAATCCTCAAGCCTGCAACTAACCGTGCGGCTGAGCGGCAGCGGCATCACCATCACCGTTCCCCTGCAAGGCGATGCCGAATCACCGGTTCCCTACTACGCCCGGCTTCAGGACGGCAGGGCCACCATCGGCGACTTGAGGGCCTGGCATGTTCTTCATGCCGTGCAGTCTCGACGCCAACTGGCCCAAATTTTCCAGCAATTCCTGGAGAACCACTTTGTCACGGAATACTCCAAGGGGCTGACCTACTTCGATGAACGGGCCGGCTTGCCCAACGCTTGGTCGGGCCCGGAATCCACCCGTCAGGAGTTCAAGGAAAACCTCCGCTGGCGGAAGGCCTTCATGGCCCCCCAGTGCACCTTCCACGACCTCCTGAAGATCAGCGCCGAAAGTCCGGCCATGATCATCTACCTCGACACTGTCCTCTCCCGTGGTGACTACGACAGCGCCACCAAGACCAATCGCATCGCCAACGAGAATTATGCCCGCGAACTGTGTGAACTTTTCGCCTTCGGCGTGGACAACGGCTACGACCAAGGCGACCTCGAACAAATCTCGAGGGCCTGGACCGGATGGACCGTCGAACTCTTGTCCACCAATCAGGCGGCCAATCCGTTCGCACCCCGGACCACGGTGATGATCAACTCCGGGCTCACCAACGCCACAGAACGCAACAACGTCACCAACCTCGCCGGGCTCTGGTCCTTCCGCTACCGGACGGACCGCCACGATACCCGGGTCAAGTGGGTCTTCTACGAACGGGACACCAAAGGAAACATCCTCACCAACTCGCCCAAGACCGTGCCTGCCCGTTTCGGGCCTCCATGGGCCGGCCGAACTTATGGTCTGAAGCTCAACAACGGTTCCACCACCAACGGCATCCAGGACGGTTATCAGATCCTGCGTCACATGGCTGACCAACCTTTTACCCAAGAATACCTTTCGGTGAAGCTCTGCCGACTGCTGGTGCACGACAATTTCCACCACGGCTACGACTTCACCGATTCGGATACCTCGCCAGAAGAATCCCTGGTCCACGATTGCATGCTGGCTTGGGAGAATCCCCAGAACGGCGGACCCAAAGGCCAGATGCGAGAGGTGCTGCGAGTCATCCTGAAGAGCGAGCTCTTCCGCAACCCGAACACCGCGGCGGCCAAGGTGAAGACACCGCTGGAGTTCGCTGCCTCCACCCTGCGGGCGTTCCGGGCCGTGAAGCCTGACGGAACCACCACCGCCACGGCAGATGCAGCCAACCTGGTCGCCTCGGGCGGTCTGCTCGACCGGGCAGGTCGCATGCGCCTCTTCGACCGGGCTGACCCCGACGGGTACGCCGAAGATGCCGGTAGTTGGATCAGCGCAGGCACCCTCGGTGAGCGGTTGCGCTATGTGCAGTCGTTGGCCTTGGCCGGTGCGGGTCTGGCGAGCGGAACCGGCGTCCGCAGTTCACCCGATTCATCGGGGTCAAGTCGGATAGATCCTTCCGCGCTGCTGACCCTTCGGCTGACCAACGGGGCCAACCGGTCGGCCGAGGCGGTCACCGATGAGTTGCTGCGCCTTCTCTTCCCCTCGGAAGGGGCTGGCAACCTCAGCCAATACCAGGCACTGGCCATCCAGTTTCTCAATACAGCAGACAATGGCACCACCGCCTCCGACTTTTCGAGACTGGTCCCGGGAACCAAGGAGTATGACGGCCGAGTCCGAGGCCTGGTCGCCCTGCTGCTGAGCACACCCCGCTTTCAGGAACAATGAGGTCCGGCAACCCACCGCAGACACCGAGGCTACAAAACAGCGCCATGAACACGCCCCACATCCTCACCCGCCGAAACTTCTTCAGCACCGCCAGCGGCCTGGCGGCCACGGCCGCCCTCAGTTCGCTGACCGACGTGCCGCTCTTCGTCCAGAAGGCGCTCGCGGAAGGCGGCCTCGGGCAACCCGATGCCAACGGGCGCGTCAAGAAACTGCTCTTCATCTTCCTGCGCGGGGCCAATGACGGCCTCAACAACGTCATCCCCCACGGCGACGACGCCTACGGCCCCAAGATCCGCGACAACATCGCCATCCCGGTCGATCCCACACAAAGCTGGAACGTTCAAGGCAAGGCGCTGTTTCCTGAGGCGGGCACTACCGGGGCCACGTTTGCCTATCCTTACTCCCTGCCGCTGGGCAATGGGTTTGCCGGCCTGCATCCGGCGCTCAAGTTCCTGACGCCGGTTTACAACGCGGGAGAATTGGCCCTCATCCACCGGGTGGCCTACCCGCAGCAATCGCGCTCGCATTTCGACTCCCAGGCCTACTGGGAGACCGGGGCTCCGCGGGCCAACATGGTGAAGGACGGCCTGCTCTACCGAGCGATGGTCGAGTCGGGGCGTCCGGGCAAGAACTCGCTGACCGGCGTCTCCTTCCAGAATTCGCTGCCGCTCCTCCTGCGCGGATCCCGCGCGGCGATGACGAATTTGTCCGATCCGACCCGCTACGATTTGCTGGGTGTACCCAACACCCTGGAGGGCAATCTCAAGGCGGGCCGAGCGTTGGATGCAGCCACCAAATCGGCATTCCCCGGCAAGGTCAATCGGGACCTCCTCCAGCAGCAGTACGAGAACATGCGGCGCACGTTGGAGATTTTCGCCGGCATGGATTTCAGCGAGACCGGCAACACCTTCGTCGACGGCGATAAAACCGACGGGAACAAACCGTATTATCTGTTCCCGACCACCAACGCCAAGAACGGAGCGGGACCGTCCGGGAACACCAATCCCGGCTATGTGGTTCCCACTTCCGCCTACGGCTACTTCAACCAACTCAAGTCGGCGGCATTGGTCCTCAACAAGACCGATGCCCTCGTGGCCGGTACCCAAATCGACGGCTGGGACACCCACAGCAACCAAGGCGGGGTCACCGGCGCCCACGCAAGCTTGTTGCAGCGTGTCGGCTGGTCAATCTACGCGCTCCGGCAGTATTTCCGCCGGTATGCCGACCAGTGCCGCTGGGACGATCTGGTCATCGTGACCTTGTCGGAGTTCGGTCGCACCACCATCGAGAATTCCGACAACGGCACCGACCACGCCGAGGCCAGCGTCATGTACGTCGCTGGTGGCGGCATCAAGGGGTTGCGCACCGACGCCACCGGCAAGGTGACCCACAGTGGTGTTTTCAACTGCGGCCCATCGGATCCGGTGGCTTGGCAAACGGGCATGAATGGCTCGATGTTCCAGAGCACCGGCCGCTACTTGCAGCGCGCGACCGATTTCCGCTCGGTGATGGGCAAGGTCATCCGCGATCATCTCGGGGCCAGCCAGGAGCAACTCAACCGCATCATTCCCGGCTACGCCGACCCGAACCAAAGCCTCAAGTCCGGCGGCATCCAGTCTCAGGACAAGGTTCGCATCACCGGCGAGCCCGACTTGATTTGAGCGACGTGAAGTCTTCAACGAGATCAGAGCCGGGAAAAACAAGCCAAGCAGAGAGGAAGAAAAGGCCTCGCCCGGCTTGAAATCCTCAGGCCTTCGGCCGACAACTCACCCGTGACTTCGATCAAGTTCGGTACCTCCGGATGGCGTGGGCTCATCGCCCGGGACTTCACCTTCGAGAACGTGCGGTTCGCTGCGCAAGGCATCGCCGACTATCTGCTCGAGGAACTCAAGGCGGCCGGAGACACCGCTGCCTCCCAAAAACTCGAAGTCATCATCGGTCACGACACCCGGTTCCTGGGCCGGGAATTTTCACTGGCCGTGGCCGAAGTGCTGGCCGCCAACGGGCTGGTCCCTCTGCTCTGCAAGCGGGACGCGCCGACACCGGTCATCGCCCACGCGATTCGGGTGCGTAAGGCCTTGGGCGGCATCAACATGACCGCCAGCCACAACCCGGCCGAATACCAGGGCCTCAAGTTCAGCGTCTCCAACGGTGCCGCCGCCCCTCCCGAAGTCACCCGCCGCATCGAAGGACACATCCGCCACCGTCAGGAATCGGGCTGGACCTTCCAGGCCGGATTGGTCGGCTCGTTCCGCTGCAAAGAGATCGATCCAGCCCCGGCTTACCTCAAGCAACTGCGCAAACTCATCCAGTTTGATGTCATCAAGAAGGCCAAGCTCAAGGTCGCCGTCGAGTTGATGTACGGCACCGGTCGCGGCTACCTCGACACGCTGCTCGAAGAAGACGGTGGGGCCAAGGTCCTGCGGTTCCACGACACGTTGAATCCCAGCTTTGGCGGACATCATCCGGAACCCAATGCCGAGGGCATGGAACCAGCCCGCGCGGCGATTCTGGCCGGCAAGGCGACCCTGGGTCTGGGCCTCGACGGGGATGCCGACCGTTTCGGCATCGTAGACCGCGACGGCACCTGGCTCACCCCCAACCAAATCCTCGCCCTGGTCCTCTATCACCTGAAGAAGAACCGTGGCTGGACCGGCGCGGTGGTGCGCACAGTTCCGACCAGCCATCAGGTCGATGCGGTGGCCGAACTGCTGGGAGTGCCCGTTCACGAGACCCCCGTGGGCTTCAAATACATTGGGGCCCTGATGGAATCGGAACCCATCATCGTGGGCGGTGAAGAGTCCGGCGGTCTCAGCGTGAAGGGTCACGTGCCCGAGAAGGACGGCATCCTGGCGTGCCTGCTCATGGCCGAACTCGTGGCCACCGAGAAGAAGCCCCTGATGAAGATCTTGGCTGATCTGGAGAAAAAGACCGGCGAGTTCCACACCACGCGCATCAACGTGGCCATTCCGCCCGACAAGAAAGAGGCGCTGCTCCAGCGACTGGCTGCAGGTCTCGACAAGGTCGGCACGGCCAAGGTGCAGCAATTCATCACCACCGACGGCTTCAAGTTCTTGTTGCCGAACCGCGAATGGGTCGCCTTTCGCGCCAGCGGCACCGAGCCTTTGATTCGCTGCTACATCGAAGCCAAGTCGGCCGCCCAGCTCAAGAAGCTCGAGAAGGCTTGCCGCGCTCTGCTGCTGGCCTGAGTGCCAAAAGGCTTTGCTCGCGCTTCTAAAGCCGGGTGCAAGAGCTCCTGCTCCCAATCGCTCAAGCCAACACGGCTTGAACTACCTCGCCGTGGACATCGGTCAGACGGCGTTCGAGTCCATTGTGGTAGTAGGTGAGTCGCTCGTGATCGAGTCCGAGCAAGTGCAGGATTGTGGCGTGGAAGTCGTGCACGGTGACCACGTTCTCGATGGATTTGTAACCGAACTCATCGGTGGCCCCATGGCTGAAGCCCTTTTTCACACCGGCTCCCGCCATCCAGCAGGTAAACCCAGCCGGGTTGTGGTCGCGTCCTTTGGCCCCCTTCTGAAAGGTGGGCATGCGCCCGAATTCGGTGCACCACACCACCAGCGTGTCTTCCAATAGACCGCGCTGGCGCAAGTCGATGAGCAGACCGGCCGTCGGCTTGTCGAGGACGGGTCCGTGCAGACTGTATTGGCTGGCGATGTCCTTGTGGCCATCCCAGTTGCTCACCCCTTCGCCGCCGGTCTGGTAGGCCCCATTGAAGAGCTGAACGAATCGAACCCCCTTTTCGATCAACCGGCGGGCGAGGATGCAATTGCGGGCATAGGCTGTGCGAGTGTCCTTGATCTTGGTGCCGCCCTCGTCGGCACCATACAAGCGAAGGATGTGTTCGGGCTCGCTCGACAAGTTGGCCACCTCCGGGACGGTGAGCTGCATGCGGGCGGCCAATTCGTAGCTGGCAATTCGCGCGGCCAGTTCGGTGTCGCCGGGAAACCGCTCGGCGTGGCGTTCATTGAGGCGCTGGAGAAAACTCCGCGTGGCGCTGTCACTGGAGGCGGCCACGCCACCGGGGCGCGCCAGATTGCGGATCGGGTTTGTGGCGTTGAACTCGGTGCCCTGGAAAGCCGCCGGCAAAAAGCCGGGAGCCCAATTGTTGACGCTGTTCTGAGGCTTCCCACGCGAATCCGGAATGGCCACATAGGCGGGCAGGCTCTGATCGTCGCTGCCCAGCGCATAGGTCATCCAGGCGCCCATGCTGGGAAATCCATCCAGCGTGTAGCCGGTGGACATGTAATTCTCGCCGGGGCCGTGCGTGTTGGTCTTCCCCTGCATGGAGTGGATGAAGCACATCTCATCAACCAGATCGCCCAAGTGCGGCAGGAGGTCGGAGATCATCTTGCCGCTCTGGCCGCGCGGACGGAACTCCCACGGGCTCTTGTTCAGCGCACCCTGCTCGCCCTGGAAGGTGATGAGCTTCTCGGTGCCGGGCATGGGCTGGCCGTGTCGGCGGATCAA
The DNA here is from genome assembly GCA_945883815.1 of Akkermansia muciniphila. Classification (GTDB taxonomy): domain Bacteria; phylum Verrucomicrobiota; class Verrucomicrobiia; order Limisphaerales; family UBA9464; genus SXXZ01. The sequence continues at coordinate 38,493 of CAMCYJ010000007.1, forward strand.
CTCCGGCTTGTAGTCGAAGGTGTCGAGCTGGCTGCAGGCCCCACTGCAGAAAATCACCAGCACGTTCTTGGCACGCGGGGGGAAGTGGGATTGGCGCGCCCCGTAAGGATGGCCGGGTTCGATCAGGGGCCGAAGCGGCTCCCGGCGGTCTGCATTCTCAGCGAGCAACCCCTGGCGACCCAGCAAATGGGTCAAGGCAATGGAACCGAGGCCGAGGCCGGTGTCGCCGAGGAAGCGCCGCCGATTGAGCAGCGGGCTTTGAAAGGCAGGAGGGATCGGGGCGCTCATGGAATGAAGAGGAACTCGTTGGCGTTGAGGACACCGCGGCACAAGGCCTGCAATCCCTCGGTACGGACAAAGGCCATCGCCTCGTTCGCCTCGGCAGGCTGCGGAGTCCGGTTGAAGGCCAACTGCCACGCCACCCGGACCTGGGACTCCGGTTGATCGCCCGCCTCACGCCGAAGGCGGTCGGCAAAAGTCCGGGACTGGTCGAGGATGAATCGACTGTTGAACAGGTTGAGCGCCTGCAACGGCGTGGTGGAGACGCTGCGCCGGGGCATCACCAGACTGCCATCCGGACAGTCGAACGCACCAAAGATGCCGTCCTGCTCCATACGAACCTTGAAGGCATACACCATGCGGCGCGTGTCAGCTGGCCCGAACGCTTCCTTGGGGTGGTAGTGATAGACGTTCTCCCGATCCACCTCATGGAGGTAGAAACTGGGACCTCCGCGGGCGCGGTCCAGATTGCCGCTGACGGCCAGAATACTGTCACGGATCCCCTCGGCCTCGATGCGCCGCGGCGGGAAGCGCCACAGCAATCGGCTGCCCGCATCCACCGCGAGGGCTTGTGGGCGAGGCAGGCCGGATTGCCGCCAGGTGGCCGAGGACAAGATGCGCCGCTGCAAGTGCTTCAGGCTCCACCCATGCTCGATCAGGTCGCTGGCCAACCAATCCAGCAACTCCGGATGCGAGGGCTTGGAGCCGTTCTTGCCGAAATCGTTGGGTGTGTTGACCAACCCCACTCCGAACTGATGCTGCCAAACGCGATTGACAATCACCCGGGCGGTCAGCGGGTTGTCCGATCGGGCGATCCAGTCTGCCAAAGCGAGACGACGGTCCCGCTCGGGGGCGTTGGTGGACAACACCAGGGGTTGGAACAAGGCCAGTGTTCCCGGAGACACGGTTTCCCGTTTCAGGAGCGGATCGCCACGATGCAACCGATGGGTTGGCCCCGGTTGCGAGAACGTTCCGGAATACACGGTCGGCGACTTCGCCAGCTCGCCCTTCTGCTTGCGGGCCGATTCGAGTTCTGCCAGCCAACGCCGTCCTTGGGCAGCCTCGGAATCGGCGATGCCATCGAAGCGGTACTCCGGTCCGGCAGGCTTCGTGGATTCGCCGGCGAATGGCGTGCGATCCTCGGAGGAGGCCACCGTCTTCCAGGCACCGGGCTCGGTTGCCAGTTCGATGCGGTACTGGGTCGTCAGTCGATCCTTGAAATTCCCCTCGCGGTCACGCCCCCAGACCACACGGTCGATTCGAACGACCTTGGGGAACTCCAATTGCACCCAGCCCTTGCCCGCCTCGCTGGCAATCCACGACCGGGCATTGCCGGGACGCCCATCATTCAAGTGCTCCAGCTTGTGGATCTCATACCCGGCCAGACTCCCCGAGGCCGTGGCTTTGGTTCCTGCCGAGGCCAGAGCCACATTGAGATTGCCCGACCCAGCCTCGAGCTCATCGATGCACGGTTCGCCACCGCTGGAGGCCAGGATGGTGAAGCGAAGGAATCGCGCTTCGGTTTCCGCAAAGCGGTCTTCATTCCGGACAGAATTCACGGCCGGGCGAGGGACTTTGCGGGCCGTCGAAGAAGAAGGCACCGCCTTCGGAATGAACACGTCGAGGCGTTTTTCCAAATCGCGGATGCGGTCTTCGATCTGCGCCAAGCTCGCGGCCTGTTCCGGTGATGAGGGCAACGGGCGTTCGCCGTGTTGGACGCCAGAGAAGATCGCCGCCATCGAGTAGTACTCGGTGTGGGTGATGGGATCGAACTTGTGGGTATGGCAGCGCGCACAACCCAAGGTGAGCCCCAGGAAGGAAGTTCCGGTGGTGCCCAGCATGTCGTCGATCTCGTCGGCCCGTTGCTGAGCGGTCAGCGTGATGTCCGGGCTCTTCACGATGTCCACCGGCCCGCCGACCAGGAACCCCGTGGCCACGTCCACGCCCAGCGCGTCCCCGGCAATTTGCTCGCGGATGAAGCGGTCGTAGGGCTTGTCGGTGTTGAAGGCGTCAATGACGTAATCGCGGAAGCGCCACGCACTCAAGCGCTCCCGGTTGGTCTCGAACCCGTTGCTTTCCGCGAAGCGGATGACATCGAGCCAATGCCGTCCCCAGCGTTCTCCGTAGCGGGGATCCTCCAGCACGCGATCCAACCAGCGCTCCCAGGCTCGGGGCTGCAGGTCGGCCAGGAACGCCGACACCTCTTCCGGAGTCGGCGGCACCCCGAGCATCACCAAGTACAACCGCCGGATGAGGGTTCCTCGATCGGCCTCGGACGACGGCGTCAACCCGCTCTCGGAGAGGCGGGCTTGAATGAAGGCATCCACCGGATTGGCAGCACCGGCAGAGATTTTGGCGGCGGGAATCGCCGGTCGGACCACCGGCTGGAAGGCCCAGTGCGAGTCCGCCGACGGCACTTCGGCCGCGCTCAATGCCAGGGACCACAGCGAGGCGATCCCCAGCCAGCTCCGGAGTTTTCTTCCTGCTTCACCCACCGGGGTTTTGGATGCCTTCGATGGATTCATACGTTTTCTACTCCTTGGTCTCCGCGGAAACCGCTCGGATGGTCGCGATGCGCCCTTTGGCCATGCGCTTGAGAGTGAGCTTCAGGTCCCCCTTTTCGGCCGCCGCCAGGCGTTCAAAGTCGGTCACTGTGAACACCGGCTGGTCTTGGACATGGGTGATCAACTCGTAGGGCTTCACACCGGCAACACTGGCACGCCCGCCGGGCTCGATTCGCGAGACCACCACCCCCGGTTCGTCGGCCTTGCGCTGGATGTAGCGGCGCACGTCGTAAGTGAGGTTGCGCACCGTGATTCCCAGGCTCTCGGATTTGAACCGTGCAGCCGACTCGTAATGCGTCGGTCCCGGAACCACCTCGAACTCATGGCTGAGCAGTTTGCCCTCCTCGACAAAGTCGGCTGTGAAACGGGTTCCGAAGCCCAGATCGGTCAGGGCCCGGGTCAACGGTGTTTCGACCGGCGGCCACGGCGTAAAAATCCGCTCGAAGAATTGATCGCGGATCTCATCCAAGCGCTCCCACGGGAACCCCTGGGCTCGCGCGAAATCTTCCTCCAGTTGGATCTCGATGGGCACCGGCTGCGATGCGGCCCGCAAGCGCAGCATCACCATGCCTGCCTTGATGCCCGCCTTGGCCGCAGGTGATTCGGGATGGATGTAGGTGATGAGTCCGCCGGTCTGGCCGTCGCGCGTCTGGTCGGACACCTGGTTGGCACGAGCCAACTCACGGGTCAGCGGCTGCAGTTCAACTCCGAGCCAAGCCAGTCTATTTTCTTCGGCTTCCGACACCGGCACGTTGGCCGGATCGGCCGTCTCGGGCAGGCGCCGAACGGCCTCCGCCAACTGGCGCGCGGTCGTCAACTGACGGCGGCCTGCGAAGGGATCGCGGACGCCACCGAGCAGTTCTCGACGGGTCACCGGCAGCGCGTAGAGAGCGCGATCCATCGTAAAGAGGAAGGTGTCCTTCACCTCCGGGTCGGGCAGCTCAGGAAACGGCTCCATCCGGGCACCCACCCGGACACCGGCAATCCGGGACTCATGGAAGTAGGACGAGCGAGTTTCGCCCCGCAAATCCACCTCGGCCCGCAACAGCAGTTGCCCCATGCGGTCGGCCGGATGCGTGGTATCGATCCGCAACGCATCGCCCAGGGGTTGCTCGGGCTCCATCACTAGGACCCCGAAATCCCGCAGCGAGGCTATGAACTTGGCAGGGACCGGCGGCTTGCCCTCGCGCTGGATGGACGCACGCTCCAACCGCGCAGTGATACCGCTCTTGAGCGCCGCCAACACCGCCACACGCCCTCCGGGCAGGAGTACGCCCAACTCATTGCGCTCGGTGGCCGATTCGTCCGATTCCTCATCGCCGCGATTGCGCCCTCGCATCGGGTTTTGGCCCGGGGTCACCTTGGGACTACGAAAACTCAAGCGGACGCGCACCAGAGCCTGCGCGGTCAAAGCCTCCAACTCCTTCAACTGGGCGGCAAAGGCGGTAGCGTCGATCATCTTCCAAGCGAGCGGATTGCCGCGCCACCGATTGTCGGCGTCGAGCCGGTGGTTCATCACCAGTCCCAACGGATGCCCCCGGGCGCTCAGTGCCACTCCCTGATGCTCCAACACCCTCAGCGCCTTGCCGGACTCGGTCTCGAGGTACTGCCCACCCCACGGAAGCGCCACGCGGACCATTTGTCCGTCTTGGCGGTAATAGCTGACCAAAGCAGCCGGTGCCTCGGTGGCCTTGGCCGGGAATTCGATGGGCTGGGCTCCGGTGATCGGCTGGTCGAGGGTCAGGACAAAGGCCCATTGATCCACGCCGTAAGCGGTGATGCGGGCAGTGGATCGATGAGCTCCCTGCCGAACAACGATGGTCTTGATGAATCGCGGATGCACACAGGGATCCATCGCCACCACGGTCGTGGGACCCACCAGAAAACCCGTGGTTTCCAGAGGACGCTCCTCGGCCACCAAGTCGGCCAAGCTGTTGGACCGAGGCCCGGTGGAACGGGGGTCCTGATCGAGAATACCGTGCGGGGCATCACCCCGGTCGAACTGCAGGGTGAATTCCACCTGCAGTAAACCCGGCGAAACCACGGCGATCCAGCGGGCAGGATCTTTGCTCGACGGGGCCGCTGCCAGAGGCAGGGCTAACGCCATTAGGAGCAACAGGAGTCGTGTCATGTGGCATTAAATTATGCCACATTTCCCCAACCTCCAACGCCCAACTTTGCTTCTCGCACGGATCGATACGAGAAGGCGCCCACAGGCCTTCCACACGGCCTGCGCTACCAACTCAACGCCTGCAAGCGACGGGAAACCTCCTCGGCATTGGACCGGCTATTGAAGGCGCTGACGCGGAACCATCCCTCGCCATTGCTGCCGAAACCGCTTCCCGGAGTGATCACCACATTGGCTTCGTTGAGAATGCGATCGAAGGCCTGCCAACTGGTGTGACCCTTGGGCGCATCCACCCAGATGTACGGCGCATTGACGCCACCGAACACGCGATGACCGGCCGCCTGGGCTCCGGCGACGAGGATCTTGGCGTTGCCCATGTAATGTTCAACCAGAGCGGCCACCTGGGCCTTGCCTTCCGGCGAGTACAAGGCTTCGGCCGCGCGCTGCACGAGGTACGACACACCATTGAACTTGGTGGTCATGCGCCGAGACCACAGCGGGTGCAAGGGCTTGAACTCGCCCGAGGCCGTCGAGGCCAGAAGCGTCTTGGGGACCACCGTGAAGGCGCATCGAACGCCGGTGAATCCGCCGTTCTTGGAGAAGCTGCGGAACTCGATGGCGCATTCGCGGGCTCCCGGGATCTCGTAAATGGAATGCGGGATCGTCGGGTCGCTGATGTAGGCCTCATAGGCCGCGTCGAAGAGAATGATCGAGCGGTTGGCCAGCGCGTACTTCACCCAGGCTTCCAACTGAGCCCGCGAGGCCGTGGCCCCGGTGGGGTTGTTCGGCGAGCACAAGTAAATGACGTCCACGCGCTCCTTCGGCGGCTCCGGGATGAACCCGTTCTGGGCGGTGCACGGCAAGTAGGTGATGCCCGCGTAGGCACCCGAGGCATCGGCCTCGCCCGTGTGGCCGGCCATGACGTTGGTGTCCACATAGACCGGGTACACCGGATCGGTGATGGCCATGCGGTTGGAGGATCCCATGATGTCGAGAATCGCCCCGCAATCGCACTTGGAACCATCGCTCACGAAGATCTCGTCATCGGCCACCTCAAGCCCGCGAGCCCGGAAATCATTCTGGGCGATGGCCGCCCGCAGCCACTCGTAGCCCTGCTCGGGGCCGTAGCCCTTGAAGGTGCTCCGCACGGCCATTTCGTCGACGGCCTTGTGCAGCGCTGCCACCACGGCCGCAGGCAACGGCTCGGTGACGTCGCCAATGCCGCACCGGATCAACCGCGCGGCCGCCGCCGGGTTGGCGTCATTGAACGCCTTCACGCGCCGTCCGATTTCCGGAAACAGATAACCCGCCTTGAGCTTGAGATAATTGTCGTTGAGCGAAGCCATGGTGATAAGCCGGGCCAAGCCCGGAAAGACGCGGACATTAGAGAATGCCCGCGGCCGGGTGCAAGGATTCGGCGGCCGGAAGGCTGGGCACCGCGGGAGCCGGAACCCATGGCCCGTTCAACACCAAGACTGAGCAGCTCAGGAGACGAAAGCTGTCCGAAGACGATCCTGCAGGTATGGCTTCAGGATGGAATTGCAGACTCGGGATCGGATGAGCCGGATGACCGTTCTACGACTCATCGTATTTTGGTAAACACCATTTTACGATTTATCGTATTTTGGTCATCTCGAAAACAGGGGGTGCAACGACCACGGCCCTTCCCCGCCGTGCCCGACCATCATCGCCACTCGGTGCCGCCAGGGAACTCGTAGCGGGCAAGGGTCTCGGCGTGCATCTCGGTGCTGTAGCCCGCTTTCTCTGGGGCCAGGTAGCGGCCAGCGCGGATGCGGCAGGGATCGGTGAAGTGCTCGTGCAAGTGGTCCACGAACTCGCACACCCGTCCATCCCAGCTGCCGCTGACCGAGGTAAAATCGATCATGCTCATGTGCTGAACAAACTCGCACAACCCGACGCCACCGGCATGCGGGCACACCGGCACGCCGAACTTCGCAGCCAGGAGCAGCACCGCGAGATTCTCGTTCACGCCACCCAGACGGCAGGAATCGATTTGGCAGAACGAGATGGCTCGGGCCTGCAACAACTGCTTGAAGAGGATCCGGTTCATCCCGTGCTCGCCGGTGGCGACACCGATGCCCAACGGCTCCATGGCCCGCGCAATGGCGGCATGGCCGAGGACGTCGTCCGGCGAAGTCGGTTCCTCGATCCACCAGGGCTTGAACGGGGCCAGTGACTGCATCCACTCGATGGCTTGCGGCACGTCCCAGACCTGATTGGCATCCACCATCAGCTTGCGATCCCAACCGATCTCCTCGCGGATGATGCCCAGGCGGCGGATGTCGTCCTGCAAATCGCGACCCACCTTCACCTTGATGTGGTTCCACCCCTCGGCTACCGCCTCGCGGCACAGGCGGCGGATCTTGTCATCGGGGTAGCCCAGCCATCCGGCGCTGGTGGTGTAGGCCGGGTAGCCCTCGCGCTCCAGACGGGCGATGCGCTCGGCCTTGCCCGGTTCGGCGCGGCGCAACAACTCGAGGGCCTCCTGCGGCGTCAGGGCGTCGGTCAGGTAGCGGAAATCCACACTGGCCACGAATTGCTCGGGCGTGAACTCGCTCACCAGTTTCCAGACCGGCTTGCCAGCATGACGGGCGTACAAATCCCAAAGGGCGTTGACGATCGCCGCCAGCGCCAGGTGGATGACGCCCTTGTCGGGGCCGATCCAGCGCAGTTGCGAGTCGCCAGTCAAACGCCGCCAAACCGCACCGGGCGCCGCGCGGAACTCTTCGAGCGTGAGCCCCACCACGAGATGTTCATGGGCCATGACCGCGGCGCAAACCACGTCATTACCGCGGCCGATGGTGAAGGTGGACCCGTAGCCCTTCCATTCGGTGTCCGTGTGCAAGATCACATAGGCCGAGGAATAATCCGGATCCGGATTCATCGCATCCGATCCGTCCAAGCCTTTGGACGTTGGAAAGCGAATATCGCGAACTTCAAGTCGGGTGATGCGCATGAGTCCCGGAATCATGACCCGATGCCCGGCCGACGCCAAGAACCCAGACGGCGCCCCGGATCCATGCGTCTAAAATGGCTCGGAAACGATTCAACCCATGCAGGCAGCCGAATCCCCGGGTTCCAATCGGATTTACGGCAACACCCTTCTTACGCGCCGCCACTCAGTGTGTACCACCGCCCGGGCGGGTGTTTTTCTTCCAGGGCATGTCGGGGAACTTTTCGGGCAGCTTGAAGGCCTGGGCCTTGGGTTGGGCCATGCGGAGTTCGGAGTCTTCTTCCTCGGCTGGCTTCGTTCCAGGAGCAGCCATGTTGCCCTTCCAGGAGGAAATGCGGGCCTGAAGTCCGTGCTTTTCGGCGGTCTGCTTGTCGCCGGACTTCATGTAGAAGAGCGAGAGGTTGGTGTGCACCAATTGCTCGTTGGGTTTGAGCTTCTCGGCGCGATGCCCCTCGGAGATGGCCGTGGGGTAGTCGCCCAACCGGTAATGGCACATGGCCAAGCCCAGACGTGCATCGAAGTGGTCGGAATCTTCCGCCAAGATCCCCTGGAATTTCGAAATGGCGACCGCGTACTCGCCGGTCGAGTAGTCGAACATGGCATCATCAAACTGGTCTTGGTGGCTGGACATAGAGTCGTTCGCCCTCACTGGTAGCCTCCCGAAGCATTCACCACAACTGCGGACCCGACCTTGCCCGACGCGACCGGCCACCCCAGTCTTCGCTCGCGCATGAGCCACGGTGCCTCCCTCCGACTGCTGTCGACCGACTTCGACGGCACCATCCACGACGACTTCGGTGATCCGAAGATCCCCTATGCACTTCAGGAGCGCATCGCCGCTTTCCAAGCCCGCGGTGGTCACTGGGTCATCAACACGGGGCGCGACATGTCCAGCCTGATGGAAACCCTGGGCCGCGCCCGAGTATCAATCCAGCCCGACTACCTGATCCTCGTCGAGCGGGAGATCTTCGAGCGAAAACACGACCGATTCCTCCCGGTGGAGCCATGGAACAGTCGTTGCACCCAAGACCACGCACGCCTGTTCGAGTCGGCGGCGGCCGAGCTCGAACAGCAAATCCAATCGCTGTCGGCACGCCATGAGGCGACCTTCTATGCCGACCCCTTCTCGCCCTTGTGCGCCATCGCCAAGTCGAACCTTCAAATGGACGAGATCCACGCCGAGTTGGACACCTTCTGCGAACGCCACCCCAATATGGTCGCCGTTCGCAACGACATCTACGTGCGCATGAGCCACCGGGGCTACAGCAAGGGCACCGCCCTTTCGGAGCTAGGCCGTATTCTAGGCGTCGGGCCCGAAGCACGGGTGGCCGCCGGCGATCATCTCAATGACCTGTCCATGCTGCGCCGCGAACACGCCCACCATTTGATCTCGCCCTCCAATGCACTGGCTGCGGTGCAAATGCAGGTCCGGGCAGAAGGCGGATGGATCGCGAGCAAGACCGCCGGCAACGGAACCCTGGAAGGCCTGCTCCGCCTCGGGCTCTGAACTCGGTTCGATTCCCTCCAGTCCCGTGTCGACCTTGCAACTGACCGAAGCCTTTTTCGCCAAGGCCGCCGGCTGGGAAGTCATGAAACACGCCCGGGCTTTGCTCGCCTCGGGCAAGGTGCTGTCCTCGAACTGGACCCCGCCGCTGCTGAAAGGCGTGGTCATGTCCGATGCCAACTCGCTGCGAGCCGGACTGGTCATCCAGCACGAACTGGACATCGAGAACATTTGCCCGTGCCGGCAATCGCGAGAATGGGGAACGTTGTGCGCCCATTCGGTGGCCGTCGGACTGCACCACTTGAAGCCGGCCATACCTGCAACCACCGGCTCCGAACCGGCCCCGATGGGACCGAGGCTGAGCTCGTCGGCGACGGCTTCAGGGAGCCCGTCCAACACCAGTCGATCGCCCGGCCCCGGATCCAAGCCCCCGCTTTCCAACAAAGACCCCGTCCGACTGCGCCGATCCGGGACCGGCAAACCACTGGAGATCCAAGTCATCTTCCCGCCCAACCTTGCCGACGCGATGGCCCGCGACCGGGTGATGGTGATGTTCGAGGGAGTCACCGCCAACAGCCGGGCCCCGCTGAACGCCCTCATTCAGTCGGGACCGTTTCGATTGTCCGAAGCCGACACGCGACTGCTCGATGCGGCCGAGCTGGCCGCCGGCGGGGATACTCCGGGCATGATCCAGCTCAGCGGAGCCGCCCTCGTGCCGCTGTTGCGGGCCATGTCCGGTCACGCCCAGCTCACCCTCGGACGCAAGACCGAGCTGACGGTCTTGCGAGAGCCCGCACCTCTGCCCCTCCGCGCACAACTCGAAGGCAATGGCGAAATCAGCCTGAGCCTGAAGAGTCCGGCCCGAGGGGCGGCGCTGCTCAGCGGCCCCGATGAAACCTGGCTGCTCACCGGCCAGACACTCCAGCCCTTGGGCCTGTCCCCCGCCCTGCGGGGTGTGCTGCAGTCCCCCCAACGGGTACCTCGATCGGATGTCCCCCGCTTTCTCTCCCAAGACTGGCCCAAACTCTCCGGAACTCCGGGCCTTGAGGCGGATTTCAGCCCGGAAGACTTCGTGCTCGAACCGGCCCCACCGAAGTTCCTACTCCAGTTGACCGGTGGGCTGGCCATGCTGACGGCCGTGCTGCAATGCCGCTACGGCGCGCGCATCATGACCGTGGGCGTCACCGCGCGCGATGAGGCCGCCTGGATGCCCGACCCTGCCCACGTGCGACGCTACACGGCCCGGGACCTATCCGCCGAGCACACGGCCTTCATGCGCCTCCGGCAGGCCGGCTTCTCGGGCCCCGATTCCCAAGGGCGCTGGCAGCTCAACGGTCAGGAACGCGTGCTGGCCTATTTTTCGCGCCTTCACCCGCGACTGGAACGCGAGTGGGAGGTATCGCTGGAGGAACGTCTGGAGACGAGCACCCGCAAGAACTTGGTGCGCGTGGAACCCCGGTTCCAAATCACCCCCTCGGGCGAGCGTTGGTTCGACCTCGAGGTCTCTTACGTGGCTGAAGACGGCGAGCGCTTCAGTGCCGCCGACATCCAGCGATTGGTGCTCGGCGGGGGCCAGGGCAAATCCCGCTCCGGAAAGACCATCCTCATCGACACCGGCGCGGTGGAAGAGTTGCAGGAAGTGCTGCTCGACTGCTCGCCCGACCAACGAGACGGACGCTACCGGATGGGATCCGCTCAAGCCGGATTCCTCGACGCATCGCTGCGGGAACAGGGGCACGCGGTCCAAGCACCCGCGGCCTGGCGAGATCGGGTCGCCCAACAAACCGGCACGGCAACTCAAACTTGTCCACCGCTCGGGGCGCTCGAGTCGGTCTTGCGCCCGTACCAGAAACACGGCGTGGCGTGGATTCGCTTTCTGCGTGACCACGGCTTCGGAGGCATTTTGGCCGATGAAATGGGTCTGGGTAAAACCCTTCAGGTGCTGGCCCATTGCGCCTCACTCAATGCGGCGGCGGGAGCACAACCCCTTCCCCCCACGCTAATCGTTTGCCCGACTTCATTGGTCACCAACTGGGCCGCCGAGGCCGCGCGCTTTGCCCCAAAGCTTCGGGTGCTGGTGCTGTCCGGGCCGCAACGCCACAAGCTCTTTGCGCAAATCCCCGCTCACGATCTGGTGATCACCAGCTACGCGCTGCTGCGGCGCGACATCGAGCAGCACCGGGCTCACGTCTTCGATACGGCGGTGCTCGACGAGGCGCAGCACATCAAGAACCGCAGCACCCAAAACGCCAAGGCCGTGAAGGCTATCCCGGCAGAACACCGACTGGTGCTGACCGGCACTCCGCTGGAAAACTCGGTCCTCGATCTCTGGAGCCTCTTCGACTTCCTCATGCCCAGCTACCTGGGCAGCTCTGACGATTTCCGCGACCGGTACGAGATCCCCATCACTAAGGAACGCGACAAGGGTGCGATGGCCCGTCTCGGCAAGCGCATCCGGCCCTTCCTGCTGCGCCGTCTCAAAAAAGACGTGCTGCAAGAACTGCCCGCAAAGCTGGAGCACGTCTCCTACTGCGACCTCACGCCGGCCCAGTCCAAGGTGTATGCGCAGGTCTTGGCGGCGACCCGCAAGCAAGTCGACACGGCCGTCGAGGCCAACGGGCTAGCCAAGAGCCGCATGGTGATCCTCACAGCGCTGCTGCGCCTGCGGCAGATTTGCTGCGACCTGCGCCTGCTGGATACCGAAGGAGCCAACGGGGCACCCGCCGAAACCGAAGCAGCGCCGGACGACTCCGGCAAACTGCAACTCTTCGGTGAACTGCTCGACCAGAGCCTCGACGGCGGGCACCGCTTGCTCGTGTTCAGCCAGTTCACGCGGATGCTCGGACTGTTGAAAGACGAGCTGAAGCGCCGCGAGGTCGAGTTTTGCTATCTGGACGGTTCAACCCAAGACCGCGCCGGCGAAGTCGCAAAATTCCAGTCTCCGTCGGGCCCTCCGGTGTTCCTGATTTCGCTCAAGGCGGGCGGCGTGGGCCTCAATCTCACGCAAGCCGACACCGTGGTGCACTTCGATCCGTGGTGGAATCCGGCCGTCGAAGATCAGGCCACCGACCGGGCTCACCGCTTCGGTCAATCCCGCGTGGTGAGCAGCTACAAGCTCATCACCCGCGGCACGGTCGAAGAGAAGATTGTCAGCCTGCAGCAGCGCAAGCGGGAGATCATCGCCTCCACGCTCACCGGTGAAGAGGCCTTCGCCGAGACCCTCAGTTGGGACGAGATCCGCGAGTTGCTCGACTGATCAGCCCGCAGGCTTTCCAAGACGGGCTTCCAACCGGTTCAGAATGCGGCCCGGCGGCGACGCAACTGCCAGGAACCATAGGCCAAAAGCCAGGGAAACGACCAACCCAAGGCATAAGCCCAGCCCAGGTAGAGGGCCATGCGCTGCGACCGTCCTTCCAACAGAGCTCGGGAGTCTTCCGTCGTCGGCATGTAACCAGACTCTCGAACGGAGTCGGCCCATCGCGCCGCCCTGAAATGCACCAGACCATTGAACAAGGCCCAGCCCACCAAGGCGATCAGCAGGAGCACCCTGCTCCACGGGAAACGCCGGGGCCGAAAGAACCGGAACCCCAACAGGACCGGAGGCAGGATCAGGAATCCCATCAAACTCAGTGCGTACAACCACCCATTCACTGGAGGCAAATACTCGGGCATGGGATTTGGGGATGACCAGCGGCAATATGAACCGTAGGTTTCACTCCATGGATCCCCGTCCGACACTCATCCCCGGAGAGTCGCGTCGCGCTCCGGCGTTCACGCTCATCGAACTGCTGGTCGTCATCGCCATCATCGCCATCCTCGCGGGCATGCTGTTGCCAGCGCTGGCCAAGGCGAAACTCAAGGCCAAGGAGGTCAATTGCCTGTCGCATTTCCGGCAATGGGCCATCGCCTCCAACCTCTACGCCGCAGATGACGCCCGCGGTCGATTGCCCATGCTCGGTGACATCGGCAACAACCCGTGGGACGTGGCCGATGCGATGATCCCGGCGGTGCAGAACTACGGGCTCACGGTGCCGATGTTCTTCTGCCCGGTCCGTCCTGGCGAACTGACTGAGGCGCAGATGTGGCTCCAGCGGCAGCACAAGCGCACCCTCGCCAGCAACGAGGACCTCCGCTTCTACTACAACCGGCGCTGGACCTTTGGCTTCGCCATCATGCAACACAGTTGGTGGGTACCTCGTTCCGGACAACCGGGATACAAGGTCATGCCCTCCACCACTCGGGTGAACACCAATTCGATGGTCGAGGGATGGCCTACCCGGCTCGAAGATCCCGGCGCATCGACCAGCCCGATCATCACCGACACGCTCTACAAGGACGGCTTCGAGACCAACCTCCAGAAGGCCTGGGGCGGACATCCGACCGCCAAGGCCGACTCGGGCTTCCAAATCCAGGGCGGCCGGGCGGCCTCCATCAGCCGCGCCTTCGCCGACGGCCACGCCGACCTGACCCGCGCCAGCGCCATCGTCTGGCGTCACTACGGCAACTGGACGAGTTTTTACTGAGATCCAGTTCGATCTGAACTGAACTGAATTTGAGACAGCAGCGCCGTTGAGAACCTTTAACCCGGCCACCCACGGCAACGGCTGGCATTCCGGCAGGAGGGATCGGTTTCAAGGGCATCGCAACCCTCGAAATAGTTTCCGAGTTCACGACACTCCAACCCGGGCTAGGCCAGCAAGCAATCGCCTCGACCTTATCGGCCAACGAAAAGGCCTTGACGAATCCGCGACCGCGTTTGCAGCGTGAGCGTTGATTGCGGGTGGATTTTGTGGTCCCCCCTCAGACGCTCTCGGCATTTCGATCGGAGATCAGGCACCATGACACCGCTAGCCCAACCATCGCTCGCCAAACCCACCCGCAGCCCCTTCTCCGCGCCACGGCTGCAAGTTCAGCGCCTCCGCGACGGCTTCACGCTCATCGAACTGCTGGTGGTCATCGCCATCATCGCCATCTTGGCGGGCATGCTTCTGCCGGCGCTGGCCAAGGCCAAGGCCAAGGGCAACGGCATCATGTGCCTGAACAACACCAAGCAGTTGATGATGTCTTGGAAGCTCTACGTGGATGACCAGAACGGGAAGATTCCGCCGGCCTACTCGAGCAACCCCAACTTCAACTCCTGGGCCTACGGCAATCTCGACTGGAATACCGCCAACCGGGATAACTGGGACGTCACCAACACCCTCGCCAAGGGGTCGATCTGGCGGTACACGGGCGGCACCCAGAAGATCTACAAATGCCCTGCCGACACCTTCCTGACGCTGGGTGCCAACGGCAGACCCCGCCTCCGCAGCAACTCCATCAACTCTTGGGTCGGCATGCATGACGGACAACCCACCTGGTTTGGCAACAGCCCGCCGTGGCGCATGTTCCTGAAGGACTCCGACTTCGTGCAACCCTCCGACACCTGGGTCTTTGTCGATGAGCATCCCGACAGCATCAACGACGGGTTCTTCTGCACCGACATGAAGCCCGCCCCGAATCTGGCTCAGGCGGTCATGCCTGACCTGCCAGCGAGCTACCACAACGGGGCCTGCGGTTTCGCCTTCGCCGACGGTCACTCCGAAATCAAGCGCTGGCTCGACAAGCGAACGATCGTCCCGGTCAAGCGCGCCGCCTTCAGCCCCGGCAACCAAGCCAACAACCGCGACGTGGAGTGGCTCTGGAGCAAGACCACCCAGCGGCTGCAGTGATTCTGGGAGTTCTGATCGCTGCCTGCGCCATCAGTCGCTCAGTTGCAGGCACAAGACGGTCTTGCCAATTCAAACACCGAAAAAAACTTAATTGACAAAGTGAGCGGGATCACAAGAGCATCGAAAAATGCTCAGGTATAGAATCCCATGGACGGCTACATTGTTCATATGGATAGCCTGTGCGGTCACCGGTCAGAACGAATCTTCGAGCCCAAAGATTCACGGTCGATATCAATATACTGTCTATCATGGCAGAGACAATCCAATCTTTTCGAAAGAATTGGACTTTACAATCCAAATAAGGGGCTGCCGGTGGAGCATCCAAACGCGTGAAATCGACGCAACCCACTATGCAGGAATTGACACAGGCCTCATTACATTTCAGTGTGACGGACAATCGATCTACGTAATACTCGAGAGAAAAGCTGTCGATATAACATCCTCTGACTCTTTCCCAGTGCGTCGCCCAAATGGAGATGTCACGATCTATCCGGAAGCCTATCCCTCCCCTAGAGAGCCCGCCCTGCAACACATTTGGTTAGGATATGCAGCAAACTGCTTAATGTCTGCACCTTCAGGAACCTGCCGATCTCCGTTTGCTGAGGAATTGGATATTTTTTCAGATCAAAGGTTGCTCAATCATTACGAAATTGACCAGCTCAAAGCAACCGGCTCCAAGACAATCGCAATAACTGACTCTGGGAAAACCGCAACTCGAGACAGTGACGGAAATATTCAGATTGACCGCCTTGCCGAGCCATACGGAAAAGGATACCTAACAGCAAGGGGCATATGGGACCCGACTACCATATTGGGGCATACCTGCTCAAACTTCCAGTTCACCGGATACTCACCCAATCCAAGTGGAAAATTGGCAACAGATTTGATCAGAAGTTTTGTTGCGGTATGTACAATTACAAATGTGACAGAGGAATCATTCCCTGACATTCCACTGCTAATAGAATCAGGAATGTATTCGGTCGAAGATCGCCGCCATGAAAATCTTGGGAAGGCTATTGTTCGGTATATAACAACAAATGGGATTCCGAATATTACAAATTTAAACTTAAAGAGTTTAGTTGCAAGCACGCCCGCGATTTCTCTTGCACAAGAATCAGTCTTTCGACAAACGGGCAAAATTGTTTCTCAACCAACAAAGGGAATCTACAAAACGCTTGCGATAATATTGATGTTTTTACCTTTGACATTTCTAATCCTTTATCGACTCGTAAGAAACAAATCCTTCACTGGATGTCCGGCAACACAGTCTGCGGCCAAGACATGACTCGGCGCATGGGTTGTGCTCTTCCCGGCCCGCCCTAGCCAACGCACGACCACCCTACCAACCTCAACCTATCGGAGAGGCTATGGACGGTTGGCGGCCTCAAAACGGACTCCATCGGCCCCTTGGACTCGGGGAGATGCGGCGCGTCTGGCCAAGCAGGTTCAGTGAACTTGGTTCGCCGCGAGGAATTCGTCACCGCACTGCGGCAGGGCCTCCTCTGGTATTCCACTGCACCGCAGGAACACAGCCCGGAGGCGGGGTGCCGGCAGGTCGGTCTCGGAGCTCCCGGACGATCTTGACCGTGTGCGCTTACGATTTGCCCGTAGGCTATTCACTGAACCCAATTCGGAAACCGTTCCCCGAACGCATCAGCTTCACTTCGACCGTCGGGAACTCGGTTTGTATCCCGGGCGACAATCGGCCACAGTGCCGGCATGAGTTCAGCGGGGTTTCCAGCCCTTCGGGCCCGGCGGTTGCGACGCGGTGCGGCCATCCGTGAGATGGTGCAGGAGGTGCGGCTTCATCCGTCGGACTTCATCGCGCCCTTGTTCGTCCAAGAGGGCACCGCTGCGCCGACACCTATCGCATCCATGCCCGGGGTCTTCCGGCTCAATCTCAACGGCCTGGTCCGCGAGGCGCGGGAACTCTTCGAACTGGGCATTCGAGGCGTAGCCCTTTTTCCCGTCACACCCAGCGAGCTCAAGACTCCGGACGGACGCGAGGCGCTGAATCCCGAATGCCTGGTGCTGCGCGCCGTGCGGGCGATCAAGGCGGCGGTGCCCGAGTTGGTTCTCTTCACCGACATCGCCCTCGATCCGTACACCAGCCACGGCCATGACGGCCTGCTAACCGCCGATGGCCACGATGTGGACAACGACGCCACCGTCACCGTGCTGGGCGAAATGGCCGCCTTGCATGCGGCGGCGGGCACCGATTTCGTGGCCCCCAGCGACATGATGGACGGCCGGGTGCGGGCTATTCGCCACGCGCTGGATTCGGCAGGGCACGGAAACACCGGCATCCTGGCCTACAGCGCCAAGTTCGCCTCGGCCTATTACGGGCCGTTCCGCGAAGCCGTCGGCAGTGCCCAGGCCGCGGGCACCCGGTCGCTCGACAAGCGCACCTATCAACTCAACCCAGCCAATCCGCGGGAGGCCCTGAAAGATGCTCTGCTGGACGAGCAGGAGGGGGCCGACGCGCTAATGGTCAAGCCGGCGGGTCCCTACCTCGACATCCTCGCCGAATTGCGGCGGCAAACACGGTTGCCCTTGGCGGCGTATCAGGTGAGCGGCGAATACGCACAAATTCATGCCGCGGCCCGCGCTGGTTGGCTCGACCTCGTGGCCACTCGCAACGAAAGCCTGTTGGCCATCAAGCGCGCCGGCGCCGACTGGATCCTCACCTACTTCGCTCGCGACATGGCGACTGTGCTTCGCCTTGGGGGCTGATCGACGCGCCTGACCGGAAACTGAAAATGGTTTGATCAACGAATCCGAACCCCAATTCATGGATTGCCAATAACCCATCCCGAGAGGCAGATAGGGCGAATCACCGCTGATATCCTTTTATGAACCCGGCCGATCCCACCCCCCTTCCTCCCGCGGTTCGTTGGATCGACCCGATTTGGCCGCTGGAATCCGCCTTCGCCACGACGCGCCGGATTCTCTTCAAACCCTTCGACTTCGGTAAATGGCTGCTTCTGGGGTTCATGGCGTGGATCTACCAGTTGCGAGATTTGGGAATTACTCCGTTCCAAGGGCAAAAGGTTAAAACCGACTTCCCGCGAAACTGGGAAAGCCCGCACACCATCCTCGAAAACCTGGAGGCACTGATCCGAGAATCGCTGGAACCGCTCTCCCAGAAACTGTTTTGGTTGGTGCCTCTCGTGGGCTTCATCGCCTTGGTGTCCATGACACTTTGGGTGGTCCTCACGTGGCTGAGCAGTCGCGGCAGCTTCCTCTTCCTGAACGGGGTGGCCACAAATCAGACGGAGATCGCAGGTCCGTGGAACGAATTCGTCCGTGAGGGCAACAGCTTGTTCCGGTTCCGTTTGATTCTGAGTCTGGGGGGCTTCGTGTTGACCCTCTCACTGTTGGTGGGAGCAGTCCTCTTGCAGATGTTGTCTTTCGGACCCAATGCCGCATCGCCTTGGCTCACCTTCGGACTGCTGCTCACTCCAACCCTGCTCTGCGCCCTAGGACTTTGGCTCATTGGTTCACTGACCGAGGATTTCGTGGTGCCTATCCAGTACCTGCGTCGATGCGGATGCCGCACCGCGTGGGGCCTCCTGCTGGGCCAGATGAGCCGATTTCCCACCGCATTCCTGCTCTACGTGCTGATCCAGATCCCGTTGTCGCTCGTTACCGCTCTAGTCGTGCTTGTCTTCGCGGTGATCACCTGCTGCGGGTGCTGCCTTCTGTTCGTGCCGTATCTCAGCACCGTGATCCTTTTGCCAGTCTCCGTGCTGCACCGGGCCTACCCGCTGCACTTTCTAGCCCAACTGGGCCCTGAATGGAATGCCTTCGGATCAACCGATTCCCAGGCCGGAAGATAAGCTGCGCCGCCTCGACCGGTGCAGGCAGTGACGCGGGGCGACGGTGTCCTCACCGGCCGTCAGCGCGAGCCTGAAGGGGCGCGCCGGTCTCGAGGCGCAGGTCGGCCCAATAGCCGAATTCCCAGGACCAGTCGGTGGCGGCGTTCTCGAGGCGAATAACCACGCGGCGGCCGGCGTACGGCGTGAGATCGAGGGAGACATCCTTCCAGCGCGGAGCCTCGTGGTTCACCGCTTGGCGATGGATCACCTCGCCCTCGACCACCACCCGAAGCTCCCAATCGCCTTGGTCATGGGCGGCCACGGCGAATTTCAGAGCTGTCTTACCCTCCCGCGGCAAGTTGATCGCCCGTACCAAGGCAGCCGGACGTCGAGCGTCGATGGGATGGGTCATGAGCACATTGCGCCGACCCACCGCTTCGGGGTACTTGGCGGGCGCGCCTTCAAACTCCGGACAATCCACCTGCCAACCCGGGGCCCAGAGTGCCAGTGATTCGCCATCGGTTGCCACGGCCGGGCCCTTGTTGTTGGCATCGGGGAGAACTGCGGCGGTTTCACCGATGAGTTCCTTGCGGCGCTGGGGCGTCAGGGGCTTGCCATCTTGAGGGGGCGCGAGGATGTACCAAATGAGGTTGCGGAAATCGGCGTCGGGCATCTCGTCGAGCCCTTCAGGCATGGCCGAATTTGGGGTCACGCGCAACGCCTTCACGTTGGATCGATCGATCACCACTTCACTCGAACCGGCCATGAGCAGTTTCACCCGGTTGGCGGTGTTCTCGACCATCCGCCCGCTGTGGGTCTGGCCATCGACGGTCTCGACTTCGACATTCTCGTAACCCTGACCGATGATTTCGTTGGGGTTGATGACATTGTGCAGGAGCGCATCGAGTGAACTGCGGCCAACCCCCGTCAAATCGGGCCCGACGGCCGCGCCCTCTCCGTGGAGTTGATGACAGACCAGACACGTCTTGGCGGCGAGCTCATGCCCCGCCTTCAAGTCCACAGGCCCATCGATCACCACCTTCCGCTTGGCGGCGATGCGTTGCAGGATCTCCGGGCCGGAAGCCTGGAACCGCCCGAACAGACGACCCGCCTTCTCGCGTTCATCCGGATTCTGCGAACCCAACAACGAGCGCACTGTCGTGGCCGGAATGTCGGCCTTGGCGATGTCGCCCCGGTCGAGGGCGTTGTAGAGGGCCCACTTCCAGGCGCCCCGAGTGGTGGAGAACTGGGCGGCAGCCGTGCGCACCGCCGGGGTCATGGCCTTCCAGTGAGCGAGCAATTGGCGGGCGGTCTCGTCGTTGCCCGTCTCAGTCAATACGCGGACGGCGGCCACGCGGAGCGCGTCGGAAGCATCGGATCCGGCCAAGGCCAGCAGCGCTCGCCGACCGTCTTCGCCGCGCTGATTGCGAAGCCCTTGGATGGCCTCCAGACGCTCGGACTCCGGGAGGGCGGTGTCGCTCACGCGCGCCAACTGTGCTCGCAGCGCGCCGACATCGCCCCACAAGGCGCCCAGCTGACGGGCCTTGCCCACAGTGGCGAGGTTCGAACTGGAGAGGAGTTTCTGGAGCAGTGCCTCGGTGGGTTGAGTGGGGGCCAAGGCCTTGCCGCGCTGGCCATCAATCAGGCCATCCAGCAAGTACGGGATGAGCGGAGAGGCCGAGTCGAGCGACGCCACGATCTCCAGCGTCTTGTCCACGAGCCAATCCTTCCGGGCGTCGCAGAAGCGGCGGACCATCTTGTAGGCCAGCTTGCCGGACAGGGGCAGGTAGCGTTCCCCCTTCTCCTGGAACCAGGCGGCCGTGATGTTGGGGTCGTAGAGCAAGTTGGGCTCGATGGCCATCCACAGCAGGAAGGGCAAGTCGCGGTCGGTGGACGCCTTAGCGGTCCCGAGAAGTCTCTCGGTCACCGAGGTCACCGCCGGGCCCAGGACGGCGATGTCGTGGCCCGGGGGCGTATTGACCGTCAGCGAGCCGCCCGAAAACTGACGCAAGGCCGTGGCCACCGCGGCGAGCACCGTTGGGTTTTCATCGGTGGCCAACAATTCGAGACGTTTGTGGACTCGCTCGGTGATGCGGTTGTTCTCACCGGTGAATCGAGCCGCCCACATGCGCAGTGACGGCACGGACGCATCGGCCGCCTCGTCGAGGACGGCATCATCGGCCAAGCCTGCGCTGAACAAGGTCCAGAGGGCGGCCAAGCGGGCGTCTTCGGAGCCCTGCGATTTCATCCGTTGGAACAGCACGGATTTCTGAGAGGCGATGTCCGGGCGTTCGGCAAGTATTCGCTGGGCCATGCGACGTTGCCAGACGTTGGAGTGGCCCAAGGTTTGGACGAGTTCGGGGGTGCTCCGCTCGGCCAATGCCAATCCCGCGGGCCGCGCCGGCACGGGCCGACCGGGTTGGTCTCCGGCCCAGACAATGCGCCAGATGCGACCGCGCTCGCGATCCACGCCTTCCGGGTCGGCACCCGCGTTCTGGTAGCAGGGATACTTGTCGTACCAGTCCATCACCCACACCGCGCCGTCGGGACCGGTTTGCATGCTCACCGGCATGAACCACCCGTCGTTGGCGCGCAGGAAATCGCCATTGGATGAGGCGAGGAAGGTGCTGCCCTGGGGCGTCAGGCGATCGCGATGAATGGCGTTGTCATGGATGTTTCCCTGGAGGGCCATGCCGCGGAACTCCGCCGGGTATTGATCGCCCAGGTAAATGTTCACACCCGCATAAGCCGCCATGTGGTGCTTGTGGTCGACGATGCTGGGCAGCAAGTCGTAGGCGTAGGGATAGGGCGGTTGACCTGCCTGGCGCTGATAGAGGCCTCCCGGGGCGAGGTGGAAGAAATGATCGATGACGCAGGCGCTGACGAAGGCGTTGCCCCGGGCATCGAAGTCCACGCCCCACGGATTGGACGTGCCCTCGGCGAAGATCTCCATGCGCCGGGTCTTCGGCTGGAATCGCGCCACCCCCGCCGTCAGCAACACGGGTTCTCCAGGCTTGGACGGATCCACGGCCTGGGTCCGGGTGAACACCCCGTGGGTCATGTACATCTGGCCGTCGGGACCCCAGGTGAAGCCATTGAGGAGTTCGTGACGGTCTTCGAGACCAAAGCCGGTCTGGACAATGGTTTGCTTGTCGGCAACGAGATCTCCGTCGGTGTCCTCGAGGAAATACAAATTCGGCGCAGCCCCCAGATACACGCCGCCATTGGCCACCAGAATACCCGTGGCCAGAGTGAACCCGTCAGCGAATACCTTCACCGAGTCGGCCCGGCCGTCGCCGTCGGTGTCTTCGAGCACCTTGATGCGGTCGCGCCCCTTCTCTCCCGGCTTGGTGCCCAGCGGATACTCGTAGAGTTCCACCACCCAAAGGCGTCCTCGATCGTCCCAGGTCATGGCCACGGGATTGACCACTTCGGGCTCCGAGGCGAAGAGCCTCGCTTCAAAGCCCGGCAACAGCGTGAAGCGTTTGCGGGCTTCTTCGGGGCTGTAGGCGGGGTTGTCGGCCGGCTTGTGCTGACCCGCCAACTGCCGTCCCGACGGCGCGTTGGTGTACACTGGAAACCCAAACTTCGGATGCCGGGGCACTTCGGCCAGGAGGACCGAGGGGGTGACGGCTGAAAGTCCTGCGGCAAGGAGTGCGGCGAGGGACAGGCTCGATCGAAAGGTCATGGCATCGGTGGCTGGAGGCTTTGGAAAGATCGGAATGCGGAATGTTGAAAAGGCAAGGTCCACCGGACCTAAACCCGGCGGCCGATACCACGGAACCCGTTGGAACGGTGTGTGAAGCAACCCGCCGGTTCCTCGCGGGCCACTGCGACTTCAGGAGGCGAAGATCTGATCCATCTCGGTGGAGAGCTTCTTGAGGCCCTCCGGGGAGCCAGCACCGCCCTGTTCAGCAATGCCCCACCCTTGATAACCAATCTCATCGATGGCCTTCATCACCGCGGGCCAGTTGTTGTCGCCCTTGAGGAACTCGGCATCGAAGCCAGCCCACTTGCCCTGCTTGTCGGCCTTGGCCCGGCTGTATTCCTTGATGTGCAGCGTGGCGATGCGCTTGCCCAGGATGCGAACCCACTGCTCGGGCCATCCGTAATGGATCAGGTTCCCCACATCGAGGTGCCAGCCCACCATCGGGCTCTTGAATTCATCGACATAGCGGGCGGCCTCGAGCGGGCTCAGCAGGAAATTGTTCCAGACGTTCTCGATGGCGATCTTCACGCCCAACTCCTCGGCCAGCGGCACCACCTTGCGGATCTCGGCCTGAGAGCGGGTGTAGGCGTCGGCGTAGCTAATGGAGGCATTGACCACCGCCGGCACGAGCAACACGGCCGGCGCCCCGTAGGCCTTGGCATCGCGCAGCGACAGCTTGAGCCCCTCAACACCGACCTCGCGGACAGCCGGATTGGGGTCGGACAGCGGCTTGGCCCAGTGCGTGTGGCAGCACACGGAACCCGCCTTGAGACCGGTGGACTTCAGGGCGGCGTTCATCTCGGCATTGTCCATGCCGCCCATCGGCTCCACCCCGTCATAACCCGCCGCCTTGACCGCCTCCATTTTCTGCATCACCGAACCGGGGACGCCCACGGTGCCCCACATGATCCCCTTGAGGATCTTGCGCTTGGGGGCGGTCTGCGCGATGGCGGGCAACGAAGCTCCGAGGAGGGCGGCGGTCTGAAGAAAGTGACGGCGATTCATGGCTATGGAGAAATCGGGAGTTGGGGAAACAGATCCGCAACAAACGCAGCGGAGACCGACGAGAAAAAGACCAACTGGGCCCGATGAAAAGCCCAGTTGGTCTTCGATGAGAGGTTAGGACAACTTGGTCTTGCCCGGAACCGGCAGCGGCTCGATCGGGAGCTTCATGTCCCAAGACATGTTGTCCGGAACGAGCTGAATCTTTGAATTGAGGGCCTGCTCCCAGGTGACCTCCTGGCCGGTGTAAGCCGAAAGGCGGCCCATGATGCCAGCCAACGTGCTGTTGACCATGCGGTCGCCGTCGTTGTGGAACTCGCCGGCGCGAATGGCCTTGTAGAGGTGCTGATGTTCGACCACGTACATGTCGGGATTTTCACCGCGATAACGCCAGCCGTTTGATCCGTCGGCGTTCTTGAAGTAGGCGTTGGACCAGCCGTTCCAGCCCTTGCCCTTGCCACCGAGCACGTAGTCGCTGTTGTCGCTGTAGCAGTTGGCGATCTGACGCTGGGCGATGACGCCGCGGGCGCCGTTGGCCCACTCGTAGGTGGCCGTCATGTGGTCAAAAATGTTGCCCTCGTAGTTCGGGTGCACCCGACCGCCGTTGGCCACGACCTTGGCCGGCGGCTTGTCGCCGAAGGCCCACATCATCTTGTCCACCGTGTGGATGCACTGCTCGACGAAGCCGTCACCAGCCAGCCAGGTGAAGTTCATCCAGTTGCGCATTTGCCACTCGAGGTCGCCCACGCCGTCCTTGCGTTGCGAGGGAGCCTGCATCGGCTTCACCGGGCCGGTCAGATAGGTGCCGTACATCGCCAGCACCTCGCCGATCTCACCCTCGTTGATGCGCTTGAAGAACTCGCGCCGCGGCAACGAATAACGCCAGCAGTAACCGGCCACGATGTTGAGCTTGGCTTCCTTGGACATCCGGACCGACTCCATCACGTGACGGATGCCGGCGCTGTCGGTGGCCATGGGCTTCTCGCAGAAGATGTGCTTCTTCTTCTCGACCGCGTAGCGGAGGTGGGTCGGACGGAATCCCGGGGGCGAGGCCAAGAGCACCACGTCAACACCGGCGTCGATCACCTTCTGGTAGGCATCCAGACCGACGAAGCGCTTGGAGGGCTCCACCTGCACGCGGCCGGGGAACTGCTTGTCCAAGCTGGAGTGGCTCTGCTTGAGCTGATCTTCAAAGGCGTCGCCCATGGCCACAAGAATCAGGTTCTTGTCGGCCTCCAGCGCATTGCCGGCGGCACCGGTTCCTCGACCACCGCAGCCCACGAGGCCGATGCGGATGGTGTCGGTGTTGGCGGCGAAGGCTCGGTCTCGCATCAGCAGGGCCGGTGCGGCAAACGTCAGGGCAGCGGCGGTGGAGCTGGACTTGAGAAAGTCCCGGCGGTTCTCGAGAGGTGAATTCATGGCTGGGAAATGACGACGCTCTTGGTCCGAAATTCAGCCCTCCCCGTCAAGCTCGGTGCCCGAAAACACGCAGAAAAATCACTCACCTCTCCGCGAAGAACCATGTGCGGCGACGCTCAAAATCAAAACACCATCCAACCTCGGGCCCAAAACTCTTTCGAAAAGACTGCTTGCCGATGCGTCTCTCCCCGATACCTTGCGCATCCGCTTTTGGCGGGTCGGTAGCTCAGCGGTAGAGCAGCGGCCTTTTAAGCCGTTGGTCCAGGGTTCAAATCCCTGCCGACCCACCATCCGTTTTGGCGTAAAATTATAGCGTGACAATCATGGCGATAGTCTGCGAAAGACTCGCCGCTCTTTTTTAGACCCCATCGTCTAGCGGTTAGGACACCGCCCTTTCACGGCAGTAACCGGGGTTCGATTCCCCGTGGGGTCGCCATTTAAAACCCTCGGAAACACAACGTTTCCGGGGGTTTTTTATTTTTCAGCCGCCACATCCGACCCATTCCTACCCGTTCCGACCTCAACCACATCAATCCAAGCCCAGTCAGGCCAGGATTCGCCGGATGATCTCGGGCTCGACCACGCCGGTCAGTTTCTGGTCGAGGCCACCGTAGAAGTAAGTGAGTCGCTGGGGATCCAGACCCATGAGGTGCAAGATCGTGGCGTGCAAGTCGCGGATGTGATGGCGATCCACAGCGGCCTCGTGGCCCAGTTCGTCTGTCTCGCCATAGCTGGTGCCGCCACGGACCCCACCACCCGCCAGCCAGTACGTGAAGCCCTTGGGGTTGTGGTCGCGGCCACCGTTGCCGCCCTGTGAGACCGCTTGGCGACCAAACTCGCCGCCCCAAACGATGAGCGTCGAATCGAGCAGTCCCCGCTGTTCGAGATCGGCCAAGAGGGCGGCGATGGGGCGATCGATCTCCGGCCCGTGAATGCGGAGGTTCTCCTCGACGCCATTGTGGGCATCCCAGTTCTGCTGCTGGTGACCACCTCCGTGATAAATCTGGATGAAGCGAACACCCCGCTCGACCAAGCGCCGGGCGATGAGGCATTGGCGGCCGAAGGGCGCGGGCCCCAAGGCCAGCGGGTGATCATCCGGGCGCGACTGGTTCACGCCATAGCTCTCCAACGTAGCGGCCGATTCCTGCGACAGGTCGAGGGCGTCCGGGGCGCTGCGCTGGAGTTGGAAGGCCAACTCGTAGCTCGCGATCCGGGCCTGCAATTCGCTGAAACCCGGACGCGAGGCCAAATGCCCGGCGTTGAGCTCATTGAGCGTGGAAATGGTGTCGCGCTGGATTTGCGCCGGTGACCCGTCGGCCGGATCGAGGTTCAGGATGGGATTGCCCGAGGCCCGGAAGACCGTGCCCTGGTAAGCCGCGGGCATGAATCCGCTGGACCAATTGGCCGAACCGCTAATGGGCCCTCCGCGCGGATCGAGCATGACCACGTAGCCCGGGAGGTTCGCGTTGGCCGAACCCAAACCATAGGACATCCAAGAACCCATCGACGGCCACCCTTGCAAAACACGGCCGCTGTTCATCTGGATCATGGCCGAACCGTGGGCGAAGGAGTCGGCATACAGCGACTTGATCACCGCCAGTTTGTCCATGTGGGCCGAGAGATGCGGCAACACGTCGCTGCACCACAAACCCGACTGGCCGTACTGACGGAAAGTCCGTTTGGAGCCGAGCAGGGTTCCGGGCTTCACGTCGCGGCGACGCTGTTCGAGCGACGCAGTCTGCCCGTGGCGACGGTTCAACTCCGGCTTGTAGTCGAAGAGGTCCATTTGCGAGGGCCCTCCGTACATGAACAGAAAAATGCAGGCCTTGGCCTTCGTTGGAAGGTGGGGTGGTTTCACGCGCATCGGATCCGACGACACGCTGGCGGCCACGTCGGGGCGCGCGAAGAAACCATCGGCCTCGAGCATTCCGGACAATGCCAAGCTGGTGAAACCCGCACCGAACTGGGCCAGGAAATCACGCCGGGATCCGGCGCACAGGGGAGAACTTGCGCGGGAGGCGCTGGAAGACGCGGAAGATTCAGTCGACATAGGCCACTTCGTTGAGGTTGAGCATGAGCAGACAAGCGCTCTCGAAAGCCCGGTGACGGGCCCAATTGGGCGGGCGCTCCGCCCACAACGGTCGAGGCGCACCACCCGATGGGGTCCACCGAAATTGATCCAAACTCACACCGGATCCCCAAGCTCGAACACCCAAATGCCCCGAGGTCGAGAAACCCGTGGCCGCAGTGGCCTGCAACGCGGGAGCCGCATCGTCTCCCAAATAGACCCTCATGCGCCCGGCTTCGAGACGAACCCGAACCTTCAAGCGATCTCCCCGCAAAGCGACCCCATCGCGGGAAGCCAGCGACACCACCCCGGCGCCCGTCAACTGACGCAGCACCAATCGACTTTCTCGGGGCTCGAAGACCAACTCATGCCCGGTCTCGCCGGTGCCGCCAGATCCGACCGAAGCGCGCAAGAGCAGACCCACCTGGGAGCAGCCCACCTGGGGCACGATTTCCACTGTCAGTTCGCCGTCGCTCACCGGGGCCCCACTCCAAAAAGCAAACGGACCGCGCCCTGGTTCCAATGCCCGATTGCCCTCGTATTCGCGCGGCCACAGACCTTTATGGCATTCCCAATCGGACCCGGGTGGCACCAGGAATCGATCTGGCGGAAGCGCATTGAAATAAGGCACCGACAACGTGTCAGGCACGTCCGGTCGGAAGGTCAACCGGTGGCGCAGGCCTTCCCAAACCGATTCCTGACGCCGCTCATATTGGGACATCCGGGCCAATTCTTCCGGCAAGGGTTTACGGCCGGTGGCCCGAGTCCAGGCGTGTTGCAAGAGCGTCTCCAAGGACGCACCGGATCCGGCTTCGGTGCGAATGCGATGGGCCAGTTCAACGGCCTGCTCTTGCACGAAGGCGTCATTCAGCAACATCAAGGCCTGCGGGGCCACCGTGGTGATGGGACGTTCCGAGAGGGGGGAGGTGGCGTTGCTGTAATCGAAGGCCTCAAACATCGGCACCATGGAAGTTCGCCGGATGTAGGCATAGACACTGCGCCGGGCCCGCTCACCGGTTCCGGACACCTGCCAGTCGGTGCCAGGTCGGGAGCCTCCCGCCAGCACCTCGCCGCTGAGCGCCGGGAAAAAACCCCGCCCACCGGCCTCCAAATTCAAGGCGCCCGAGATCGCCAGCAGGCTGTCGCGCAACGCCTCGGCATCCAGGCGACGGAGATTCTGACGCCACAAGAGGTCATTGGCTGGATCCGCCTTGAGGGCCTCTGGATTTTGCACCGACGACGATTGCATCCAGGTGGCCGAGGTGAGGATGAGCCGGTGGAGAGCCTTGATCGACCCACCCTGGCGGATGAATTCGCTGGCCAGCCAGTCCAGCAGTTCCGGGTGAGTCGGAAGGCTTCCCACGCGCCCGAAATCAGTGGTGGTTCGGACCAACCCTCGACCGAAATGGTGATGCCAAACCCGGTTCACCAGCACCCGGGAGGTCAATGGGTTGGCAGGGCTGGCGATCCACTCCGCCAAGGACTGCCGACGACCCGCCGTGGGCAAACCCTCTTTCCCGACCGGCGCATCGCCCCCTCCGGCTGCCCGCAGGAATCCGGGAGCCACTTCAGCACCCGGAGACCGGGGATTGCCTCGGGCCAATACTTGCACCGCCGGCGTCGGGCCACTGCGCTCACGGGCCGCCAGAGCCCATTCGAAGGGAGGCCCGGCCTTCTGGATTGCATCCATGCGTCGGGTGAGGTCTTTGCGAACCACCTCGTTGGTTGTCGCCGTGCGTTGCGTCTCCAACTCCTGCCTCTGGCGTTCCTGCGAGGCTTTCCAGGTCGCAATTTCAGCCGGTGAGGCCAAGGGCGCGAAGGACGGCGAGTCGAGTCCCGGGCCACCGTTGACGGCCGCATGCAATGGCCGGAAAATGGCGAGCATCGAATAGTAATCCCGCTGCGGAATGGGATCGAACTTGTGGTCGTGACAACGGGCACAGGCGACGGTCATTCCCAGGAAGGCCGCCCCGGTGGTTCCCACGATGTCATCGAGCTCGTCGTACTCGGCCTGGAGTTTGTCGTCCGGCTCATCGTCGTGGACACCCATGCGCAGGAAGCCGGTGGCCACCACCGCGTCCTTCCAGGCATTGCCCGCCCGACCATCTTTTTCCAACAGCGTCGCGGCCAATTCATCGCCGGCGATTTGCTCGCGGATGAACTGGTCGTAGGGCTTGTCCTGATTGAAGGCGCGGATCACGTAGTCTCGGTAGCGCCATGCTTCGCGTTTTTCTCCGTCCCGCTCGTAGCCATTGCTCTGGGCAAACCGGACGACATCCAACCAGTGGCGCCCCCACCGCTCGCCATAGCGCGGACTGGCCAACAACGCCTCGACCCGCCGAGACCAAGCCTCCGGAGACGGATCGCGTTCGAAGGCTGCGATCTCCTCGGGGGTCGGTGGCAACCCCACCAGATCGATATGGAGCCGCCGCAGGAGTTCCCGAGGGCTGGCCTGCGGACTCAGGCCGATTTTTTTCTCGGCAAGCTGCTGACGGACAAAAGCATCAATGGGGTTGGCGCTCGCTGGCTGGATTCCTCGAGGGATGCCCGGTGAGGTGATGGGACGGAAGGCCCACCAGTCCTGTGCGGCCCCGACCGTTTCGGCGGCCAGCGAAACGCAAAGGCCCAAAACCAGACAGAGACCCACCGGAATCCACGCGGACACGAGTGCCCTGCGGCTCCCCAAGCCAAGCTCTCGCCCTTCAAGAGGCGTGCAGCGTGGCGTCGCTGGATTGGGAGAAGTCATTGCACAACGGTTCCGCCTTGTCTCGACCGCGTCAAGGATGCCGCCACAGCACAAGGCCGACGGATTGCTTGCCCGGTTGGCGTCGCCCTCCAGCCCCGAGGCTCTGCCTGCTGTCCCGGTTCAGACTTCTCGAGCCGTTTGTCCCGCTCGGCGGTGCGCCATGAAGTACAGCACCGGCACGGCCATGCGACTGATCAGGAGCGAGGCGACCTCACCCGCCATCAAGGAGATGGCTAATCCTTGGAAGATGGGGTCGGCCAGAATCACGGCCGCTCCAACGATCACCGCAGTTGCCGTCAAGACCATGGGCCGGAAACGGACCGCGCCCGCCTCGATGACCGCACGGTCGAGGGGCATGCCCTCCCGGAGGCCCTGTTCGATGAAATCGACCAAGATGATCGAATTACGGACCACGATCCCCGCCCCTGCCATGAAGCCGATCATGGAGGTTGCCGTGAAAAACGCTCCCATCGCGCCATGGGCCGGCAGGATTCCGACCAAGGAGAACGGGATGGCCATCATCACCAGGAGCGGCGTCAGGAACGACCGGAACCAACCCACCATGAGCACGTAAATGAGCACCAGCACGGCGGCGAAGGCGATGCCTAGGTCGCGGAAAACTTCCAGGGTGATGTGCCATTCGCCGTCCCATTTCATGGAGGGTTCCGCATCCGAGATGGGCATGGAAGCGTTGTGGATGCGGGGCTTCCCTGGCAGTGCCTCCAGCTTCCGGTTCATCTGGGCGATGGCGTAGACGGGGCTCTCGATGACTCCGGCCACGTCGCCGATCACATAGGTCACGGGCAAGAGATTCTTCCGGTGGCGACTCTTATCGACGAGGCCGGTCTCGATGCGCACCAATTCGCGGAGGGGCACCAAGGACGGTCCCGACTGAGCACCTCCCGGTTCGGGCAAGGCATTGGCATCGCCACTGCGGACTCGCAAGGCCAACAGTTCCTCCGGCCGCACCCGGGCCGAGCGCGGCAACTGGAGCACCAGGTTCACATCCTCCTTCTCGCGGGGCACATGCAACAAGTCCACCGAATCGCCCCCGACGGCGATGCGGAGAGTTTGGGAGATGGTCTCGGCGCTGATACCGACAAGCGCGGCTTTTTCTTTGTCGATGACGAAACGGCGCTTGGGTTGGTCGGCCTCCACATACCAGTCCACATCGACGACGCCGGGTGTCGACTGGAAGATGGAACGGACCTGCTCTGCCAGCGCCGCTCGAGCCGCATCGTCGGGGCCGTAGATTTCGGCGACCAACGTCTGGAGAACCGGAGGCCCCGGCGGCACCTCGGCGATGGCCACACGGGCCCCAAATCGCTGTGCGACCTGGGCCACTGCGGGTCGGATCCGCTTGGCGATGTCATGGCTCTGGGCCTTTCGGGCATGCTTGCCCACCAGGTTGACCTGGATGTCAGCGACAGAAGGCCCCCGCCGCAAAAAATAATGCCGCACCAACCCATTGAAATTGAACGGGGAGGCCAACCCCACGTAGATCTGGTAATCGGTCACCTCGGGCTCATCTCGCACGGCCGCTGCGATCTCACGGGCCGCCTGGGCTGTGCGCTCCAGCGAACTGCCTTCGGGCATGTTGAGGATGATCTGGAACTCCGATTTGTTGTCGAAGGGCAGCATCTTCACGGTCACCCAACCTCCAACGACCGTGGCCATGGCTCCCAGGAGCAGAGCCGTGATGATACCCAGGAAGGTCCATTGCCAGAGGGGGTGATGGAGCAACGGGTCCATCACTTTGCGGTAGAGCCGCGTCAAAGCGTCCTCAGAGGCGCCGGAGGCACCGTGATCTCCACCGGCGTGCAAGGCGGCGAGGCGGGCTTCGCCGCGGAACCATCGCAACATCCGAATGCTGGCCCAGGGCGTGACGATGAAGGCGATGAGGAGCGACCAGAACATCGCCGCGCTGGCTCCAACGGGGATCGGTCGCATGTAGGGCCCCATCAGACCGCCCACGAAGCCCATGGGCAGCACGGCGGCGATCACCGCGAAAGTGGCGAGAATGGTGGGATTGCCCACCTCGCTGACCGCCTCGACCGCAATATCCTTCCACGCCCGGCCGTGGTTTCGAGGCAGGTGAAAATGCCGGACGATGTTTTCCACCACCACGATCGCGTCATCGACCAGGATACCGATGCTGAAGATCAGCGCGAAGAGCGTGATCCGGTTCAGCGTGAATCCGTACAGGTAGAAAACCAGCAGCGTCAGGGCCAAGGTTGCCGGAATGGCCACGGCCACGATTCCCGATTCACGCCAACCCAGGGTCAACCAGATCAGCAACGACACGCTGACCACCGCGATACCCATGTGGAGCAAGAGCTCGTTGGATTTCTCGGCGGCCGTCTCGCCGTAGTGACGAGTGACCGAAACCGTCACGTCCGCCGGTATTACGGTGCCCTTCAGCGACTCGACCTTCTGCAGGACATTTTCGGCCACCGAAACCGCGTTGGCCCCCGGACGCTTGCCGATGGCCAGCGTGACGGCGGGTTCTTCGCGGCTCGCGCCAGCCGGGTTGGAGGCGGCTCCCCAGCCATGGAACACGTAGTTGGAGGGCTCCTCCGGGCCATCCAACACCTCAGCCACCTCCCGCAAATAAATCGGTCGTCCCCCCAACGCACCCACCACCACGTTGCGGACATCCTCGGCGGTCTGGAGGAATGCGCCGGTCTCGATCACCATCGCCTGATTCATCGTGGTCAGCTCACCGCTGCGGAACTGGCGATTGGCCTGCTGCAACATCGGGATGATGCCCACCGGGCTGAGCCCGCGGGAGGCCAGGCGCGCGGGATCCAAGAGCACTCGCAATTCCCGACGGGCCCCGCCGATGACCGTCGTCTCGGCGACCTGCGGCACTTGCTTCACCGCATCATCCACCTGGGCCACCAGGCGACGCAGGGTCAGGTGATCGTATCGCCCGCTGTGAAAGGTCAGCGCCAGGATGGGAACGTCGTCGATGGACCGGGGCTTGATCAGCGGGAAAGCCACCCCATGCGGCATCCGGTCCCGGTTGGCGCGGAGTTTTTCAGACACCTTCACCAGGCTGGCATCGGGATCGGATCCCACCTGGAATCGGACGATGGTCAGGGCCTCGCCCTCGCGGGATTGCGAGTAGAGGTACTCCACGCCGGGCACCTCCCAGAGCAGTTTTTCCATGGGGCGTGTGGCCCGCTCCTCGACCTCCAGCGCCGAAGACCCCGGCATCGCCACCATCACATCCAGCATCGGCACCTGGATTTGTGGTTCCTCTTCGCGCGGCAGCATCAGTACCGCGAAGGCCCCGAGCAGCACCGAGGCAACCACGATGAGCGGGGTAAGCTTGGAGTCGATGAAGGCGTGAGCGATCCTACCCGCCAATCCATGGACTGAAGAGCTGTTGGGGGGAGTTTGACTCACGGGATCACCTCCAGCGGCTGCCCCTCACGTACCCGATCTGGCTCCAGCACCACCACCTTCTCTCCCACATCGAGGCCGGAAATCACCTCCACATCCGCCGCCAGACGCTTTCCGGTGCGGACAAGTCTCAGTTGGGCCCGGCCCGCGACTGCGACAACCACGTATTCCAACTGTCCCTTCGAGAAAACCGCGGTGGATGGAACATGAGGCACGGTGGCTTGGCCTGTCGGCACCGCCACCCGACCGAACTGGCCGGCCCGCAATCCTGGCACAACCGGCAAGTCCAAGGTTACCCGATAGGTCCGACTGACCGCCTCGGCCACTGGAGCCATTTCCACCACCACGCCTTCGATCGAATCCTTTCGGGAGGCGATGCGCACGGGCAACCGGGCGCCGGATAAAATCTCGTCGATCAGGGCTTCCGGAACATCCGCCTCGAAGCGCAGGTGCGTCGGATCCTCGATTTCCACCAAAGGCCTCCCCGGAGTGGCCAAGTCGCCGACATCCACCGCCTTGCGGGTGATGACCCCGTCAAAGGGAGCCACAACCCGGGCGTGGCCCAGAATGGTCTCCATCTCGGACACCGCGGCCAGGGCCATGCGGTGCCGGGACTGGACCGCCTCCAGTTCGGAGGGCGTGGCCGCACCGTCCTTGAGCAGCCTGCCCACCCGTTCAAGATCCCGCACCAGTTGATCCAAGACAGCTTTCGCGGAATCGAGACGGGCCTGAGTCTCACGGGCATCCAACGTGGCCAGAAGCTGCCCCTGACGGACCGTTTGACCCGGCGCCACGCCGAGCGACTCGATCCGGCCGGCGACCTTGGCCTCCACGGTCGCATGCAACCGGGTCCGGACGGTGCCCACCACCTCCTCGGTGGCGGTGAAGCCATGGCTCTCCACGGCGACCAGTCGCACCTTGGCCACCGCTGCAGCTGAGGGAGCTCCAGTGCCGGACGAGGCGGATCGCGGGTCCGGGCCACAACCCGCCAGCAGGCAAAGAAGGCTCAAGGACACCACGCCAGCCCCGATCTTGGGGCCGTTTTGAGAAAACGGGTTCATGGGAAACTCAGACCGTCAACGGATGGACTGCTGGATGAAGCTCTTCAGTCGGGTGGCGGACATGGCCCCCGAGGTCCGGGCGACCTCCGTGCCGCGGTGGAAGAGCACGAAGGTGGGGATGGATTGAATGCGGTGCTCGGAGGCCACCTCGGGCAGCGCCTCGGTATCGACCTTCACGATCAGGGCCTCGCCGTCCATCAGGCCCGCCAGCCGCTCGATCTCCGGGGCCACGCTCCGGCAGGGGCCGCACCACGGGGCCCAGAAATCCACGAACACCGGGCACGGCACCTCGGCCACCAAGGCCCGGAAGCTTTGGGGATCGGCCACCTCGACCACGGCGGCGGGTCTTGGCAACTCCTCCTTGCAACGACCGCAGCGGACGACCGCATCCCACTGGCGATAGACCTGCCGATTGGCCTGGGAACAGGACGGGCAGGAAAGGATCAGACCTCGGCTGTCAGCTGTCAGATGAGCCATGATTCAACGTCCCTGATCCGAGGGGGCGCAGCAACTGCCAGACCCGATCCCGAACCGCTTGAGCACGATCCCAGCCGGGCAGAACCCGGTGAAGGCCGACTGGATGAGGTTGACGCCGACAAAGCCGGTCAGAAACAGCCAATGGGGGTTCACAAAGTGGGCCAGGACCAAGCTGATCAGGATCATCGATCCAGCCAGCACACGGATCAGTTTCTCGGTTGTCATTGGGTCGGGATTGAGATCGTCAGATGTCGCTTAATTGTTTTATGAGTCTATAATCATTCTTTGATACGTCAATACTGTTCTACTCCTCGAACCATGTCCGTCGGACGGGCTCGGTCGCCCGCTGATGGACCATCCCGCAAATCGTTTCACATCCCAGCGGGGCCTCGGTGGCGCATCGGGGGTTTTGCGTTATCCTAACGTAGGATTAACGCGGGCTTGACGCATCCTCGGCTGAAGTTGATCCCGTGGTTCCGGAGATCCGGAGCCCGCAGACAAACGGATCCTTTTTATGCAACTTCCCATGCTTCGACGCTTCATCGGGCTGATGGCCCTGCTGGCCAGCCTCTGCGCCGGGTCGGGCCTCCGGGCCCAACCGGTCTCTCCGCAATCGCTGTCCGAGGACGGCGCGACCTTCCAGCGCATCGGCGCGAAGACCTTCCGCTGGATGTCCATCCTCAAGGTCTATGACGCCTCCCTGCATCTCGGGGCCGGGGAGCCGCCCGAGCGGGTGTTCGCCGACATCCCCATGCGCCTGCACCTGGTCTACCACCGCGGCTTCACCGCGGCCGAGATCGTCCAGGGAGGCGACACCCTCCTGGCCCGCAATGTCGACGCCGCCACCCTGACCTCGTTGCGCGACCGGCTCGATCGGTTCAATGCAACCTACCGGAACGTCAAACCCGGCGACAGCTACACGCTCACCTACGTCCCCAGGGCGGGCACCACGCTCCGACTCAACGGCTCCGCGCTGATCACCGTCCCGGGACACGATTTCGCCGCCGCCTATTTCCGCATCTGGCTGGGCGACAAGCCCATCAACGACTCCCTCCGCGACGCCCTCCTTGGGCGTTGAACCTGCCCCACACCGCCTGCCCCACACCGCCTGCCCCCTGCCGCCCCCCTGCCGCCGAAGACCGAACTCCGACCCCGCCTCCCATGATCCGATTCCTGCGCCTGTTGTTCTTCCTGATCCTCGCCACCATGACCTGGGGCACCCTCCGGGCCAGCCTTGCCGAGGCGCTGTTCAGCATCCCGCCGGAGGTCTACCGGAACCCCTGGTTCCAGGTGACGCTGCTCGATGCCTACTTCGCGTTCGTCACGGTCTTCGTCTGGGTGGCCTGGAAGGAGCGCCGCCTCAGCGCCCGCATCCTCTGGGGCGTGGCGATCGCCCTGTGGGGCAATTTCGCCATGGCCGCCTACCTCCTCCGGGAGTTGTTCCTCGTGCCCGCCGACGGCGACCTCGCGCAGGTCTTCGGAACGCGCCGCGACGCGGGACTCCGCCTGCCGTCCGCCTTCGTGGTGGTCGGCGTGGGCGTGTACCTGCTGGGCGCGAAACAGGTACTCTTCCCGACTGCCCCGTGAATACCCCCGGACCGGATCCCGCCGCCACGGCCGTACGCCCCGGCTTCTGGCGTCGACGCCTTGTCGATCCCCTGGTCGCCCTGCTGACCCAGGGCGTCACGCCCGACCGGCTCGCCGCCACCCTTGCGGTGGGCTCGGTCTGCTCCCTGTTTCCGTTCCTGGGCGCAACCTCCGCGCTGAACCTCGGTGTAGGCCTTTGGCTGCGGATGACCCAGCCGGTGCTCCAAGGCTTGAACCAACTGCTGGGACCGGTGCAGGTGGCCATGATCCTCGTATATGTGCGCATCGGGGAACGGATCTGGCGAGCACCCGAGGCGGACCGCTTCAGCCTCGGGGAAATGATGCGGGCCTTCGGTGAGCTTCCGTTCACCGGGTTTCTGCAGCGCTTCGGGCAGGCAGGCGTACACGCCTTCACCGCCTGGGCCCTGACCGCCCCGTTGCTCATGGCCGCGATCTACCTGCCCCTTAGGCCGGTGTTCCGCCGTTGGGCGACCTCCGGAACCTCCGACCGGGACCGATCGACAAAACCAACGCCATGACAGACACCGTCTTCCAACCGCTCCTGGCGCTGGCTGGCCTGGCCCTCCTCTTCGCCGGCGCGTTTCGAGTCTGCCGCCGGCTCGACAACTACGGCTTCGTGGATGTCGTCTGGTCCTACGCCTTCGGGCTGTTGGCCGGGTTCTATGCGATGGTAGGCCGGGGCTGGCCGTTTCGGCGCATGATCCTCGCGGTCCTGGTGGGGATCTGGAGTCTCCGGCTGGGATCTCATCTGCTGCGGCGCCTGGCCGGGCACCACCCGGCGGAGGATCCCCGGTACGGCGCGATGCGACGGCAGTGGGAGGGGCAGGTCGAACGGCGCATGGCGGTGTTCTTCCAGCAGCAGGCGGCCTCGGTCGTGGTGCTGGGCCTGCCATTTCTGCTGGTCGCCGCCAATCCGCACCCGGGCTTTACGCCGGTCGAGTGGGTCGCCTTCGCGCTCTGGGTCTTGGCCGTGCTCGGCGAGGCCGTGGCAGATGCCCAGTTGGCGGCCTTCAAGCGCGACCCCGGATCGCGGGGGAAGGTGTGTGCCCGCGGACTCTGGCGATACAGCCGGCACCCGAACTACTTCTTCGAGTGGCTCATCTGGATGAGCTACGGGCTCTTCGCCCTGGCGGCCCCGTGGGGGTGGCTGGGCCTGGTGGCTCCCGCGTCGATCCTCTACCTGCTGCTCCGGGTCACCGGCATCCCCTTGACCGAACAACAGAGCCTCCGCAGCAAGGGGGCCGCCTACGCGGAATACCAACGGACCACCAGCGCGTTCTTCCCCTGGCCTCCGAAGAAAACACCCCCACGACCCTCTCCATGAAGACCGAATCCCCCGCATCCTCCCCGCGCCGCAGCCCCCTGGGTGCCTGGACCACCGCGATCCTCGCCGCCCTGGCGTGCGGCTGCCAGAGCCCACCGACTGGCACCGACGCCGCGCGTCAGGAGCCCCTGCGAGCGATCGACCGCCCCGTGGACCTGCAACGTTTCATGGGCGACTGGCATGTCATCGCGCACATCCCCACCTTCATCGAGAAGAACGCCTACAACGGGGTCGAGAGCTACCAGTTGGCCCCGGACGGCACGATCCCGACGACCTACGTCTTCAACGAGGGCGGCTTCGACGGTCCGACCCGGACCTACCGGCCGCGCGGCTTTGTGCACAACCGCCAGACCAACGCCGAGTGGCGGATGCGCTTCGTCTGGCCCTTCAAGGCGGCCTACCTGATCGTGTACCTCGACGAGGACTACCAGACGACCATCATTGGCGTCCCCGACCGCGACTACGCCTGGATCATGGCCCGCTCGAAGACCCTCCCTGAGGAGCGCTATCAGGAACTCGTCGCACACCTCACCGCGACCGGACACGACGTCTCCAAGCTGCGCCGCGTCCCGCACCGATGACGCCTCTCCCGACGGCCGGACGCAACGGCCGGCCTGTGGCCTCGACGACGGCCCGCCATCGATGCCGGCCCGGGCCGATGGGACATGCCCTCCTGGCGGGAGACCGATCTTTTGGAACCCCGACGGCTTCGATGCATTCGGGTCCAACGGAGTTGTGGTCGCTGTCGGAGATTTGCCTGCGTGGCACCCGGGGGGGGAAGCCCCCCTCGGCGTGTCCGACGGATGCCACCGGTCCACACCGGTCCATCCGCCCGCGGGAGACAGGGCTTATTCCTCGCTGTCCGATGGCCCGGCGTCCTCACGATTGCCGGACCGACCCTCGGGCGACGCATCCCCGGGGTCCGACGGAGGGTTGGGCTGCGGAAGCACGACCTCGATCCAGGTTCCGCCACCGGACCTTGGCCGCTTGGTGATGCTCCATCCGTGCATCGCACAGAGACGATCCACGAGCGACAGTCCCAACCCGTACCCGGAAGTGGAACCGACATCCTGTGTCCGCGCAGGGGTGCCTTCGGTGAACTCGGGCA